>CAYJCQ010000073.1:0-4154 GCA_964368725.1 uncultured Candidatus Saccharibacteria bacterium | reverse complement strand
GGCGGGGAAGTCCACGGTTTTGAAATCAATCGTGGGCCTCACGAACATTAAAAACGGTACGATTGGGTTTAAGGACGAAAACATAACGAAGTTGCCTACTCATGCGTTGCTCAAGCTGGGAATGGGTTTTGTGCCGCAGGGGCGGTTGGTATTTCCTTCACTCACAGTTAGGGAGAATTTAGAGATGGGAGGATACCTTGTTAAGAGAATAGAAAACAGAGAAGAGAGAATAGGGTTAGTTTTTTCATACTTTCCGGTTTTGAAGAAAAAGGTGGGCACAAAAGCTGGTGTTTTGTCTGGAGGGGAACAGCAGATGCTTGCGATTGGCCGCGCTCTCATGATGACGCCGGAACTTTTGATGCTTGATGAACCCTCGCTCGGCCTCGCCCCTAAAATTACGCAGGAAGTATATGAAAAATTAAAAGAGATTAATGCCGCGGGCACGGCATTGCTTATCGTAGAGCAAAACGTGCGGCAGGTGCTGAAGTATGCCCAACGCGGCTATCTCCTCGCCGCCAGTTCGGTAAAATTCAGCGGCACAGCACAGGAACTTGGAGACGAAAAGCTTATGCACGAAGCATATCTCTTATAAAGCTCTAAATCCTAATTTCTAAATTCTAAAACTATTTTTAACCGGCGTGGGCGGCGATGGTGGCTGGCTGTGGATAATTTTCGTTTATCTTATTTCCAATACCCCGTATAATAATAAAAGGTATTAACCGGTCGCGGATCGAGGCGATTTTGACTCCGGCTGACGTTAATATAATGAAATTCAGTGCTCAAGCAATTTTTTAATCCATTTTTAGTCATTGTCGTCGCGGCGGCAGTTTTGGGTTTCGTATTTTTTGAATTATCCGGCGGGCCGCAGTTTACCGCGCAGGTATTTCAAGACCCCAATCTCGCCGCATACTGGTCATTAAACGAAGGCAGCGGCGTTGCGGCCAGCGATTCTTCCGCGAACGGCAACACAGCGGCGATTTCCGGGAATCCGGCGTGGCTCTCCGGTTCTTCGTGCATTGCCGGGTCATGCCTCAATATGGACGGCGTTGACGATTATATTGAGGCGCCCAATTCTTCTTCGCTTGATATAACCGGAAACGCGATTACCCTCTCGGCCTGGATTAAATATACGGACACCGGACAAGCGCACGAGATTATTACGAAACCCGTAAACGCTTCCTCTCATGTTTCTCCTTATTTCTCATACGGACTTCATATTCTGCGTCAAGGCGCAACCGCCGCCAAGCCGCGTTTTTGGGTCACGATCGGCGGAGTGGGCAAGTCGGTTTCTTCGAGCGTAAATATCAGTCCTGGAACTTGGTATCACTTGGCAGGCGTCTATGACGGTTCGTCTTTGAAAATTTACGTAAACGGCGCGCCTCAAGGGACGGCATCACAAAGCGGCAATCTTACGAGTTATCCAAACCCGTTGCGTTTGGCGACCAACGGCGGTTTGGTGGAAAAACTTAAAGGTTCTTTGGACGAGGTCGCGATTTACAGCAGGGCTTTGACCTCCGGTGAAGTGGCGCAGCTTGCCGTGTCTGGAGGCGGAACTCCGACTCCAACAGCTACTCCTACTTCTACCCCAACTCCCACACCTACTCCGACGGCAACTCCCACAGCAACTCCGACCATAACACCGACTCCAACCGTCTCGCCTCCTCCCACGCCCGGCTTATCTGTTTCCCCGGCTTCGTTCTCATTTAACGGAATTGCCGGCGGCTCAAATCCGACATCGCAAATCCTCTCCATCTCAAACACCGGAGGCGGAACAATGAATTGGACTGTAAGCGACAACCAGAATTGGTTAGCTGTTTCTCCAACTTCCGGCACTAATAACGGGAGTGTGACTGTATCCGCAAACATCTCTGGCCTTGCGGCGGGCACTTACAATGGAACAATCACCGTAACCGCGACAGGAGCGGCCGGGTCTCCGGCAGCGATTCCGGTGACGCTTACGGTAAATACGACCGGAGGCGGAACAACTTGCACAAACGTTTCCCAGTGGGGCATCACCTGGACCTTCGACAAAGCCTACACTTGCGGCCAGTTCGTGAACGGAGACTGGTGGGTGGTGGGGCCGGTGCAAATAATTTCTAAAACCCCTGCCGCAAGCGGAGGAAGAAATGGTGATCAAATCAATCCCGCCCCCGGCACGAGCACGTCTGATTCCAAGCAGGCGTTCGACTCGCGCTCGCCCTACTACACGGCAAGCCTCCAGGCGAATTTCGCGAACCCGATTCCAGCCGGATCCTCAATCGTTTCCACGATCAGCAACCCGACCGCGTACGACTGCACGACTGGAGGTCCCGGATGGTTTTCTCCTTATGATAGTTGCCATATTGGGAATACAAAAATAGCGGCCGTCCTCACGGTGCTTGCCGCGCCGCCGCCAACCGGATCATTTCGTCCCCCGTACACAGGCGCGGCAAAACCGATCTATTCTTCCTTAAACGTGCAGGCGAATCTCCAAGCTCTTCTTCCGAATCTCGTTCCCAATTCGACAACATCCGCCGCGATGCCGACCTTGACGTACATTGAGCAGCGCTTCCAGAAGCTCCAGATGGACCACCTCTCGCCCAACGGCGGCAACAGCCGGTATGTGTTCCCTTCCGACCACATGGCCGATTACGCGAGCCAGAACACCGTGGACATAGGGGATGCCGTCCTCCGGTTCACAATGAATGATGCCTGGTCTCAAAAGCAGCAAGCCGTCTTCAACTTCATCCAGTACGGCATTGACATGAATGAATGGATTAAATCTGGTTGGATCACAACCCCAGGAGCTGGACAAGGAGGAGGCCGCAAGTCGGTACTGGCCTTCGCCGGCATAGCATTGAACGATCCAGCGATGAAAGCGGCAGTCGGCTATAACTACAATCGCTGGCATGAAGATCAGGAGTTCTATCCAAGCGCGAACACTGGAAGCGCGCCTGGCCTTCTCTACGGAGACGACAATTCAGAGTCGCAATACTGGCAGTATATTGCGACCGGCCAGGGGTCAGGGGCGCGGGACACCCGCGATCCGTACCAATACATTGACGCGCTTGGCTACCAGACCTGCTGCAACGGGAGGGCGTTCAAGCCAGCCGCCCTCGCCCTCCAGCAAATGCCGGCTTTCGCCTCGGTCTGGGGCATACAGGCGCAGGGATTCATGAATTACGTGAACCGCTGGGTCACCTTCGGCGTCTGGATGCTCCCCGATCCTTGCGAGCCGTGGGACGGCAGCACGTGGCCGAACAACTACGGCGTGACGTACGGCCCCAACCCCAACAAGCCAGGGGAATGCATACTTGATACTGATTTGACCGCAGGATCGACCTTCACGAGCTTCAGCTGCCAGAGCGGCAAGCAATGCGGCCGCTTCCCCTCCCTACACGGCACAAGCAAGGATTACGGGAATTACGGAAGCGCGTTCGCCGATGCGGCATGGATGCAGTTCTGGAGCCAGCAACAATCGCCTGTCCTCTCCGTCTCTCCTTCCTCCTTCTCCTTTTCTGCCACTGTTGGCGGCTCAAATCCCGCAAATCAGACCCTTTCTATTTCCAACACCGGCGGCGGAACAATGACATGGAGCGCGACCGACAACGCAAGCTGGCTTACACTTTCGCCAACGTCAGGGACAAATAGCGGAAGCGTAACTGTTTCCGCAAACATCTCCGGTCTTGCGGCTGGGACGTATTCAGGAACGATTACCGTGACCGCGACAGGCGCGGCTGGGTCTCCGGCAGCGATTCTGGTGACACTCACTGTTGCTTCAACTCCTCTTTCAACCGGAGCAATTGAAATCAAAAGGGTGGGGAGCGATCTTCTAACTTCAAGCGCTCCTCCAGGAACCCAGGCCTGGGTTGATACGTCTTCAAACGCCACAACACAGAACCCGGCGTATTTCTCAAGCGTAACTCCGAACACCCACAACTCATTTGCGACCGATGTAGCAGGATACACCGAAATCGCAGGAACTTGCACCTATCCTGTGGGTGGAACCGTATGTTCCATATCAACTTTCCCGATTACGCCCTCTTGCGACGGAACCGCTTGTATGGTGCCGGTTACGGTCACGTCAAACACGGTTACCAAGGTGGTGTTTCAATATCTGGCTTCGGCTCCGCCCGGACAGGGCCCGGTCGGGCACTGGAAACTTGATGAAGGTT
>CAYJCQ010000072.1:0-4182 GCA_964368725.1 uncultured Candidatus Saccharibacteria bacterium | reverse complement strand
GGTCGAGAAGATGGTCTCCGCCCTGGAGTCGGGCGAGATGCCTTTGGAAGAGGCATTTAAGATTGCCCGGGAACGGGGACTGGACGTCATTGAAATCGCGCCCACCGCCAACCCGCCGGTGGTGAAAATAGTGGACTTCGGCAAGTTTAAATACGAGGCGGCGCAAAAAGACCGCGAGCATAAACCCAAGGAACATCACTCCGAAGTTAAAATGATAAGAATCGGCTTCAAGACCGGGAGACACGATCTGGAATTGCGGGCGCGGCAATCCGGAGAATTCCTTGAAGAAGGGCACAAAGTGAAAGTTGATATGGTGCTGCGCGGCCGAGAAAAATCACTTCGTGATTTCGCTCGCCAACGTTTCCAGGAATTTCTTGCGCTTGTCCCCGGCTACGCTCTGGAGCAGGAAGTCAAATCAACCCCGCAGGGCTTAAGCGCCATTCTCAAAAAGGTTTAGATGTGATGTCAATAGTACGAATCTTATGCCAATCAACGAATTGCGAATACGGATTGGCAATTTGCATAATTGGCATAAAATTGGTAGATTGGCATCACTTTTATGGTCAAACCCAACAAATCTATTTTAAAACGCATTAGAGTTACAAAAAGCGGCAAGCTGATGCGGCGCAAATCCGGCCAAAATCACTTTAACGCTAAAGAGTCGCGCCGCTCCCAGCGCCGCAAGCGCGAAGTTTTGCATCTTTCCAAAGCCGTCGCCCGCGCCGTAAGGCGCCGTCTTTAAATTTTTAAAGATTTAAGTTTCCGAAGATGACCAGAGTGAAACGCGGCGTCATCGCCGCCAAAAGACGAAGAAAGATCCTCGGTTACGCCAAGGGCTTTAAATGGGGCCGCAAGTCCAAAGAACGCGCCGCCCACGAAGCCCTGCTGCATGCCTGGACCAACATGTTCCGCGGTCGCAAGGAAAAAAAGCGCGAGTTCCGCCGCCTTTGGAATATCAAAATAAACGCCGGCGCGCGGGCGCGGGGTTTAAGTTACAGCAAGTTCATCGCCGCGCTGAAAAAGAAAAACATTGAGCTGGATAGAAAAATTCTGGCAGAGCTCGCCGAACACGAACCCAAAGTGTTTGAAAAAGTAGTCGCCGCGGTGAAATAGCAAACAAAAACTGCGTAAAAAACTCCAAAAGTTTAAATATTTTTTGGAGTTTTTTATTTGAACCGGATTTTAACCGCGGCGGAATATCACGGTAACAAGGAAAAACGCCACGCCGATGATGATTATTACCGGACCTGGGGCCAGAGCCAACTCCCCGGCAAGAAAAGCCCCGACCATCGCGATAGAGCCTCCCAAAATCGCGCTTGAGACAACGTAACCCGTCATACTGCGGCTCGCGTTTTTGGCAATCGCCGCGGGAATGATGGTCAGCGCCCCCATGAGCAGTGTCCCAACAAGTTTAATTCCAAGAGCCACTACTGAAGAAAAAAGCAAGAGAAAAAACAATGTCGCTAACCTCTTGGGATCTTTAATGGCGGCAATTTCCGGAGTAAATATTTCCAAAAGGATGCGCCGTGAGGCAACTAACATCGCAACCGCTATGGCGAGGGAAGCGGTAACTACGCCGACAAAACCGGCCGGACTCAAATGAGCAAACGACCCGAAAAGGGAATCTAAAATTTCCTCCCCCGGCAGACCGAGAATACCCAGCGCCAAACTTGCGGTAAAAAGCAGGCCGACGATGGCATCCCCGGGAAGTTTGGTTCGCCCTTCTAACCACCATACCAAAACCGCGGCAAGAATAAGGAAGAAAAAAGCGCCCCAGAAAGGATCAACCTGCCAAAATAACGCCAGGGCAATGCCGGGTAAGGCGACGTGCGACAAGGCATCGCCCACCAGCGCCATCCGCCGCAGGATGACAAAAGAGCCCACCAGACCCGAGGCGATACCGATAACCAAAGCCACAATAAGATATTGCTCGGAGAAAAACGCCGTAAGATTATCCATGATGCGCGCGATGATTATAGTATCCGCTCTCGCCGTAAAGCCGGGCGAGGCGATCTGGGCTTAACACTTCCTTTGGCTCACCGTAGCAAACCATCTGTTTATTAAGACAAAGAACGTGATTGGCGTAGCGGTAAACCACATGCAAATCGTGCGAAATGATAAGCACTGTCGTCCCGCGCTCTTTTTGCAGACGATGAATTAGATTATAAATTGTCTCTTCGCTCCCGACATCAACGCCGCTGGTCGGCTCATCAAAAAGCAAAACATCGGGATGATCTAAAATCGCCCAGGCGATCATCAGCCGCTGGAACTGCCCGCCGGAAAGCTCGCCAACCGGCTTAGATAAAATTGACGCACCAAGTCCGACTAAATCAAGCTCATGGTTAAGATGTTTTACAAATCCCGACTCGGGCCACCAAAAGTTTTTGGATTTCAGCAAGAAAAATTCCTTTACGGTTATGGGAACCGTTTTGTCAAAATGCAGTCGCTGGGGGATGTAACCGATGCCTATATCCTTCGACCAAGCCACCGCACCGGTCATCGGCACCAGGCCGAGCAGCGCCCGAAAAAGAACCGTCTTTCCGGCGCCGTTCGGCCCGATGACGACAATCGACTCGCCCTTGGCCACGTCAAAAGATATATCGCGAATAATTCGTTCGCCGTCCAAAGTCACCGAAAGATTGCGCACTTCAAGGATATTTTTTGCGTTCATAAATTACCGGAGCGATAATGTTTCAAATCAACTCTACCGCCTTTTATGATAACTCCCTCGGCGCGAAGCCGCTTTTGTTTCGCGGCATTTCCGCCGGGCAAGCCGAAACCGCCGACCCAACCGTCCGACCGGATAACGCGATAACATGGCGTTTGCGCATCGCGATTGAAGCTTAACACCGTGCCGACGAAACGCCAGGCGCGCGGCCGGCCTACCGCCCGCGCGATATCGGCGTAGGTGGCAACTTGGCCGCGCTGAATTTTCCGAGTTGCGGCATAAACTTTATTTTGCAGTTCCCGATTCATTGTATCATTGTATTATTGCATCACTGCATCATTCCAACCCCAATAACTTCTTATGTCCGATTGGACATAAGAAATTATGGATGCTTGGGCGCAGGTTGGGAGAGAAATGTATCGGCTTTTTCAAGCGCGGGTTTCATCGTCGTGAGCTTCTGCATCGCCTCGCTGAAAGTCGCCCATTGGCACTTATCGTGCTCCCACGATAATTCTACTTTTGTTTCATGAGCGCGAGCAAGAAAAACTGCAACAAATTTTGGCACCGGCTTGCCGTCGCGGCGGGTGAAATAGCGCACGGTTTTCTTAAAACCGGAAACGAGCGAAAAATTTTTAATGCCGGTTTCCTCTCTACCCTCGCGCATCGCGGCATCAATTCCTTTTTCTCCTCTCTCTAACTGCCCTTAGGAATATCCCAAAATTCCGGCCGGCCGGGAATATTTCGCGCCGAACGGACAATTAAATACTTCCGACCCTGCGGTGTATTTATAAAAAAGATTATACCCGCCGATCGCTCTGCCGGCATACTACTTTTTAAAATGTTTAACCAAGTCTTCCAAGGACAGAGTGTTCAAAATATCATTCTTCTCCGCCCAGCCGCGGCGGGCTTGAGCAATGCCGAATTTCAAAAACCCGTAACCGGCGGCGGAATGGGCGTCAGAATCAATAACCATTTTCACTCCGGCCTCCACGCACTTGCGGATATATTCGTCTTTCAAATCCAAGCGCTCCGGCGAGGCGTCAACCTCTAAAATCGTCCCAGCGCGCTTAGCCGCTTTTATTATCTCGTCCATGCCCACTTCATAGGGCGGCCGCCGGTTAATGATCCGGCCGGTGGGATGGAACAAAATGTCCACGTGAGGATTCTCTACCGCCTTCACAATTCTTTTGGTCATTTCGGACTTAGACATTTTGAAATGCGAATGCACCGCCGCGCCGACGCAATCCAGTTTAGCAAGGGTTTTATCGTCAATGTCCAAGTTGCCGCTCGGCAAAATATTAACCTCCGCGCCCTTCAAAACTTTTAACTTTGAACTTTTAACTTTTAACTTGCGATTGACTTCGTCAATTGCTGTCATCTGCTTTTCAAGTTTCTTCTCATCAGCTCCTCCGGTCATAGCAAGAGACCGCGTGTGGTCGGTGATACAAATGTACTCTAATCCTTGTTTCATTGCCTCGGCCGCCATCTCCTCAATGGAGTTGGCACCGTCAGTC
>CAYJCQ010000071.1:0-4218 GCA_964368725.1 uncultured Candidatus Saccharibacteria bacterium | reverse complement strand
CACTGGCGAGGACGAAACTCGCGCTTGGACAATAGAGATGGGGACTAAAACTCCGCAGGCGGCAGGGGTGATTCATACCGACTTTGAGAAAAAATTCATCAGAGCAGAAGTTATCAATTGGAACAAGCTTTTAGCAGCAGGCGGATGGGGCGAGGCCAGGCAGAAAGGTTTATTGCGCCTTGAAGGCAAGGAGTATGCCGTTGAGGACGGTGACGTCATGGTAATAAGGCACGGATAGCGCCGCTCGCGGCCAGGCCTCCGCCCAAGTTGATTTCTTGCAACTGTTATGTTAGCTTATCTCTACCATGTTAGCTTTCAAGCTTAAAAGAATCGGTAAAAAGCACCAGCCGGCGTACCGGCTGATCGTGCAGGAAAAACGGGAAAAACTGAACGGCAATTATACTGAAGATTTGGGCTGGTACAACCCGCTGCTTAAAAAACACCAATTTAATAAGGAAAGAATAGGCCATTGGTTAAAAGTCGGCGTCCAGGCAACGGATACCGTGCATAATCTCTTCGTAAAGGAAGGCATTATAACAGGATCAAAGCGTCCGAAACACGCTAGGGCAAAAGCCGATTCCTCCGGTGCCAAGGCCGCGGAAGGAACGGAAGTAAAACCGGCCGCTCAATCTTCGGAAAACAAAAATCCCGCCTAAGCGGGATTTTTGTTTATTATCTTAAACTTTTTAAAGATTGCCTTCTCCCATCGGCGCGGCGCTCCGGGGAGCGCGCATGCCGCCTTCCGGTTCCTCAATCTTCAGGTTTACTCTCGCGTCGTGCTTGATGCCTACGATGCGGAGCAGTGACCTTATGGCCTTGGCGGTCGCGCCCTGGCGGCCTACCACTTGGCCCATGTCCTGCGAGTTCACGCGGAGAGAGAGGAGAACGCCCAGTTCGTCAACTTTGCGTTCAATCTTCACGTCATCCGGATGATCCACGATGGACTTGACTAGGAATTCCAGAAATTCCTGATCTGCTTGCTTGCTCATGAGTTCTTGCGTAACCGAAAAATCATTCGACCTTTCTTGCTGACCTTATCTATCCTTCGGTTCAGCTTAATCTAAATAATAGCAAACACTTAAAAAAAGACAATCCTAAAGAGGGGAGGTTGACAGGCGCTGTGGGTATGCTATAATAGCCGATAGTTAGCTTTAAAAACGCGACGACTCAAGGGGGAGGTGCCCGCGGCGCCAAACTCTTGAACGAGTTCTAGGAAGAAGCCCTGGTCACTTTTTTGACTGTCCGGGTTGCAAGGCCGACAGCCGTTACCGTTGCTATCTTTTATGATGGCGGCGGCATCGGTAGCGAGAAAGAGTGGGACTAATCAACGGAGAGTATCGCGCTCTCTAGAGAACGGTTCCAGTCTATGTTCGCCAGGGCAACTTCAAGGCTACAGTCGGGCAAGTGCCTGAACCGCCAAAGCTTCCGGAAAAGCGATCGCGCTAGCGGCTGTGTTAGCGGTTCGCATCCTAGGGCGAGATTGGTAGACTGCTCAATGTCTCGTTCGGACGGCGGGCAAGCGAAGTCCGTCGGACCAGACGAAGCCTAATTGTAAGGGCGGGGCAAAGTTCTCGTCGCGAACCTCTTGCCCCCGCCCGCCTAACTTACGCGGCTACGGCCGCGCCACGCACCCCGAGCAGGCACCTGCTTCGGGGGCTTGTTTTTTTGAGCAAAGCGTAATTAGATGAAGATATGAGGTTTGATATTGTTACAATTTTTCCAAGCATATTTGATTCTTATTTCAACGAATCAATTTTGAAACGCGCGCAAGAACGCAAACTTATAACTATTAAAACTCATGACTTACGCGAGTTTACTACCGATAAACATCACAAAGTTGATGATTCGCCGTACGGCGGGGGACCGGGAATGGTATTTATAGTGGAACCGATTTATAGGGCCGTCCAAAAAATATTGCGACAAGCGACAGGCGACAGGCGACGTGGAAAAGCAAGGGTTATTCTGTTCTCGACACGGGGGAAAAAGTTTGACGCTAAAACGGCGAAACGATTATCGAAGTACGACCGGCTTATTTTAATCTGCGGCCGGTATGAAGGCGTGGATGAGCGAGTGGCAAAATATGTTGCCGATGAGGAAATTTCAATGGGGGATTTTGTGCTCTCTGGCGGCGAGCTTCCGGCGATGGTTCTAGTCGAAACAGTCTCGCGCTTTATTCCGGGCGTGCTCGGAAAGCACGAATCACTTGAGGAAATTAAGGGATCGTATTCAGTCTATACAAGACCAGAAGTTTTTTATGCAAAGGAACGAGGAATTAGGAAACAGGAACTAAGGAAGAAAAAGCAAGCGTGGAAAGTTCCGAAGGTACTTTTAACCGGAGACCATAAAAAAATAGAGGAATGGAGAAAAGAACACGGGGCTTGATTTTTTCTGTGAAAGTGCTATTCTATAACAAGACCTTTAAAAGTCAGTATTTCCGTTATTTCCTGGCGCGAACTATTCTTTTCAGAGTCTCAATCTTAATGCGTGCTTTCTTTAGATGATTTAGTTTCAATTCCCTAGTTTCAAAAGCCGCGGCAATGATGAGTTCTAATTTACAAGATTCGGCGCTGTATTGCGGCTCTTGACTTGAATTTACGGCAGGCATATACTTTAGATAATCCGCAGACAGATGGCAACCGAAAGGCATAAGCCCATCCAAGGATAAAGGCCAGTTTTTGCCTTTGCGTGTCTGCGGCTTAGCCCGCATTTTTTATTAGCGGTAGAAAACGATGAAATCAAAATTACAAAAAGGAAAAGAGCTTGAATTGGGGCAGAAATTATTGAAGGACAGCCAGTCGGTTATTTTTGCCGACTTTACCGGCGTGGATACCGCTTCTTTGCGGCGGCTTAAGATGGAATTGAAAAAACTCGGCGGAGCGTTCCGGGTAATCAAGAAGCGGCTTTTGAAAATTGCCTTTAAGAATCAAGGCCTGGATTTTGATCCAACGCAGTTTGAGGCGCAGGTTGGGGTCGCGTTTATCCCAGCGGAGCTTACCGATGGTGGCGCCGGATCGGTGTATAAGTTTTCAAAAGAACTCGCGAGAGAGAAAAAGAATTTCAAAATCCTGGGCGCTTACGAGGTTTTAAAAAAGAATTTTTTGAACGCGGAGCAATTTTTGGTCATCGCCAAACTTCCGAGCCGCGAAGTTCTTTTGGGGCAGGTGATGGGAATGTTTACCGCGCCGCTTCGAGGTTTTATGTTTATTGTTGATCAAATGAGCAAGAAAACAGATGCAAAGGTCGAATCATAAAAATTCCAAATAACAAATTCCAAATTACAAATAATATCCAAATTCCAATAAACGAAATTCGAAACTTTTGAGGATTGGAATTTCGAATTTGTTTGGAATTTGGTGCTTGGTGCTTGGAATTTAACCATATGGAAAAACTAAACGACATAATTTCAAAAGTAGAATCATTAACTGTTGCCGAGCTCTCCGAGCTTGTGAAGGCGATGGAGACAAAATTCGGCGTTTCTGCCGCGGCAATGGCGGCGCCTGCCGCAGGAGGCGGCGCGGATGCGGAAGTGGAGGAAAAGACCTCGTTCGACGTGGTGATCGCGGACGCTGGCGGACAAAAGATCCAGGTTATCAAGGTGATCCGCGAAGCGCTGGGCTTGGGATTGCAGGAAGCAAAGGCAATGACTGAAGGCACTCCGAAGACCGCGAAAGCAGGAATGAAGAAAGAAGAAGCGGAAGAGTTGAAGAAGAAACTGGAAGGGGCAGGAGCAAAAGTGGAATTGAAATAGCTTTTTCGAGAAGATTTTCTTTTCTCGGAACCCGCTTCGTTCATCCAGCGATTCACTCGCTTGTCCTCGGCGACTTACCGCTCGGTTTAAATGTATAACGAGCGGACCATGCTAAGTCGCCTGCGGGGGTTCCTGCGAAAAGAAAATCTTCTCAATCTTTATATATTACCAGATTTTTTTGGAGAGGTGGTTGGAGTAATGGAAAAGGCGCGGCTTGCGAGCCGCGCCTTTTTGGTTTAGGGTAATGTTTAAAGAAGGGTCCATAACTCAGCGGCCAGAGTGCTTGCATCACACGCAAGAAGTCGGAGGTTCAAATCCTCCTGGACCCACCAATATCAAACTTTCCGATTTTTGCCCGACCGATTCGGCCGCGCGAAGCGCGGAAAGGTATGGAAACACTGGCTCGCCGCGCACGGCGCGGCTCGCCAAGCGCAGGTTCGAGTCCTAGAATCAGAAATCAAGTCGTTGCT
>CAYJCQ010000070.1:0-4237 GCA_964368725.1 uncultured Candidatus Saccharibacteria bacterium | reverse complement strand
CGGCAAAACCCATTCCTTGAGACCCGATATTTTTGTTCATAATGTTGTGTGCTGTGCGCACCGAAGCTCCGAAGGAGCGAAGGTGTGGACATTAACGGAAGATTTTCGAGCGCTTGATCGGCTCCAAATCCACCGCGCTCCTGAATATATCTTACCGCAAATGCAGAGGTTGTCGCGCTGTAAGAGTTTGACACAGGCTTCGTAGTAATTTATTATATCCAACATGGAAAAGCAAATTATACAATTTCGCATTTCACGTGGAGAGACTCATTACATTGCAGAGGGAATTGACTTACCCGTTGTGACACAAGGGAAAACGTTTGACGAGCTCATCGAGAACCTGAAAGAAGCGGTGGAACTTCAATTGGAGGGAGAAAATGCATCTGACTTTGGGCTTGCTCCCCATCCCTCCATTCTCCTCAACATGGAACTGCCCGCTCTCACGCATGCCTAAACTGAAAACTCTTTCTGGCGAAGAGGTTATTCATATTTTAACCTCGTTCGGATTTGAAATCGCGGCACAGCGCGGAAGCCACGTAAAGCTGCGCCGCACGACCTCCACAGGCAAGCAAACTCTTACGGTCCCCAATCACAAAGAACTCGACAAAGGCACTATACGCGCAATTTATCTCCAATCTTTGCGATGCATCCCAGAAAACGATCTCCGGAAACATTTTTATACTGATTAATTGCTCCTAAAAACGAAAAGGGCGCGAGTTTGTATTCTCGCGCCGTCCTTTGTTTGGGAGCCCTGCCTCCCATGCGTCCGCCGAACACTGCATGGCCTGGTTACCTAGCGAAATATATTATGATCACACAAATCAGACCGTAAAGCAGGGCTAGGAGCCCCACAATTTCCGCACCCATCAAGATTAGGGTGTGGAGAGAATAGCGTGCCAGCCATCCCGATTTACCAGCAGAAGCCATATCATTCTCCTTTATCGAGAAGTAAATTCATCTCGATTACGAGCATTGTTCCAAAGAGACCCAGCGACAGAATTAGAGCGGCGATAGTGACAACCCGCAAGCGCGGTCCGCGCGAGAGCTCGTCGAGGCGCTGATATGTGCCATCCACAATGTGCAACGCTTTCTCGATATCAACTCCTCTCGCCAGAAGAAGATCATACACGCGCACCATCCTCGCTTCAAGAGGCATAATCAGCAACGTCGCGATGAGCCCAGTGAGGGGTATAACCGCGCGAAGCGGAGTATATTCCGCGCTGTACACTTGAAATATAAAGTCAGCCATCCACCCTACCAACCCCGCGACAAATGTGAGAATGCCGAGTCGAATTGTGGAAGCAACTCGAAACCCCGAGGAAAGCTCTTTATATTCGGCTTGCAGCGCCTCATGTAACAGCCTTTCCTGCTCCTCCATACTGCCCTCCTTAATTTTGAATTTTTAACTTCCTCTCATGGTGTACTATGATTTTGGGAAAGACGCAAATCGGTACATGGTACATTCAAAAATATTCTGCATCGGCCATCCAAACGGTTATACCCGTAGAGGAAAAACTAAAAAATATTTTATAGAAGATGCATCAAAATTAAATAGATATTTTCATTGAATTCCTCTTAATTTGGACAAACCTTAGGCGTTTCCTCGATGATACCCTCCAAGTGCGCCAACGCCTCTTTCTCTCCCCCGATTTCGTCAATAAGTTTATTCTCAAGCGCCATGGCGCCGAGCATGCTGGAGCCGTCAGCGAGCTTGCGCACCGCTTCGGTCGGGATATTGCGATTTTTCGCTACCGCCTCGATAAAGTTTTCGTAGATAATTTTGAGGTCGCGCAGAATAAGATTTTTTTCTTCTTGCGTAAGCGGCTTATTGGGATCAAACGAATCTTTGTACTTCCCGATACTTAATTGCTGATAGCGAAGCCCCTCCTTTTTATTTTTCTCAACATTCTCCACATACGAGGAAGTAATGCCGATGCTCCCCACATCGGAGTTGCGCGAGGCGACAATCCAATCCGCGCCCGTAGCAGCCCAGTACGCCGCAGATATTCCCGACTCGCGTATTATTGCCACTGTGGGCTTTTCAGCGCGTTTTAGGGCGTTTGCAACTTCTTCAGCCGCAACCGCGCGGCCTCCGAGAGAATTTATTTCTAGCACTATGCCTTTTATGGAGTCATTTTCTTCAGCTTCTGCTATGAAATTAACTAACGCCTCCGAAGCCGTAGCATCCGTCAGAAGCTCACCATTCTCGCCGTACGATTCCGGCGGCAAATATGTTGAAAGTTCTCCGCGTAGTTGAAGCCAGGCTATATTGCAATCGGCAGAAAAAATCTTGACTCCTTCGCCCTGCCACACGGCAACCGCAACTAAAAGAACGCCGAGCGCGACCAAAACAATATTTCTTGCGGAAAAGTTTATAAAAAATGACGGCATGACGTTAATTTAGGTTTTTCGGTTAACTCTACTACAAGGTATCATCGCCCGGATTGAACAGAAAAACGCGACATCGCCCGAAATTCAGCGAAGTATGAGGTATTACGCAAGCGCCCGGAGTTGTTTTTCTGATGAAAATTCTTCTTTCATTGCTTCCATGTTTTTCCGACTCATGCGAACTGCGTATTCAGGCGCGCTCTTTTTGCCTTTGTAATCATAATCAACTAAATACTTGTATCTCTTTTGCTTCCATGCCATCGAAGGAAATAAAAGCATAGTTGGTTCTTCGTTTTTTTTAAACACAAGAAGTGATACTAATAAGTTTTGCCTCGGCTTAAAATACTTTTTCCGCATAAAAACGAAGTTATAGCCTCTGATTGCCTTCACCTGAATATCAAAATACTCTTTTTCATTTTTCCTAATTACAAAATCAATGCCCTTATCGTCTACCTCGGCAGAATAGACATCGAAGCCATATTTGGTAAACATCATTTTGGCATAATACTCGCCGTACTTTCCAAGTTGTATTTTGTTTAATTTTGACCAGTCCATAAACACAAAGCCCCGCGCTAGCTAGGCCTTGCGGCCCTATACCCCTTTTCGGCCGAAAGGGTCGAAAATGGAAACCTGTGGACCGTACCGGGTTTGAACCGGTGACCTTCCGAATGCCATTCGGACGCTCTACCAACTGAGCTAACGGCCCTCTTATATTATGATGCGCTCCGCCCGCTTCTACGGCGGGCGGCCACGGTCGTCAGAGACGACACGGCTCGAAGCTATGAAAACGCTTCTCGCCCACTGAACTATAGGCCCTCTTGCCAAAATTCTAATTTCTAAATTCCACTCTATAACCTACAATCTAACTTCTACGCCCTGTTTTTATGCGCCCCCGCTCCGAGTCGAACGGAAATCTAGGGCTTAGGAGTCCCTCGTTCTATCCCTTGAACTACGGGGGCAGACATTTATCCTTATACCATATCTCATCCTACATGATAAACTGTTCCCATGACCGAACATGAAAAAAAGATAACGGGGGCGGTAGAAAGAGCCATGCCGGCGGTGGCGAGTATCGCCATTGCAAAAGAAGTGCAGGACATTACGCGCGACCTGCCGCTTGAATTTTTCCGCCTGCCGCATTACCAGGAATTTTTGGAGCACGAGATTGACCATGCTCCCAAAGACGACAAGGGACGCATCAAAGTAGGCGGGGGCTCCGGTTTTTTCGTGAGCGAGGACGGCCTTATGCTCACAAATCGCCACGTCGTCTCCGAAGCGCACGCGACCTATACTGTCTCGGTGGGGGAAGAGAAGTATGAAGCTATGGTGGTAGCGCGCGATCCTATAAACGACGTCGCCATACTCAAAGTAAAACCGGATGGCGGCAAAATGCCGTATCTTACACTTGCCGAGACGAAGCATCTTAAGCTGGGGCAGAGTGTAATCGCAGTGGGAAACGCCCTTGGCGAATTCCAAAACACCGTCTCGACGGGCGTGGTCTCGGGCCTCTCCCGTTTTATCGCCGCTTCTTCCGACATGCTGGGGCACCAGGAAAGGCTCCGCGGCCTTATTCAAACAGACGCCGCCATTAACCCCGGAAATTCCGGCGGCCCTTTGATTAACCTCGACGGAGAGGCAATCGGCATCAATGTCGCGGTCGTCTTCGGCGCCCAAAACATCGGCTTTGCGATTCCCATCGAGCGCGCCAAACGCGATTTAGACGAAATCAAGCGATACGGGCGGATTCGCCGCCCTTATCTCGGTGTCCGCTATCTCCTGCTCAACAAGTTTTTGAAAGATCGCTTCCGCCTGCCCATTGACCACGGCGCCTTAATCGTAAACGAGGGCG
>CAYJCQ010000069.1:0-4274 GCA_964368725.1 uncultured Candidatus Saccharibacteria bacterium | reverse complement strand
CTTAGTCATCCTGCCTTCTCGAAGCCCTCTCCGGTTAATTCTTCTAGAAGCTTTTTCGCTTTTTCGGAAATTCTTTTCGGCATTTTAATTTCCAGAATGACGCGCAGATTTCCCCTGCCGTAGCTCCCCAGGCGCGGCATGCCTTCGCCGGGTACGACGAGTTCGTCTCCAAACCTGAAGCCTGCAGGGATATCAATTTTAATCTTACCTCCAGATATGGTCGGCGCCTGAACGTTCCGATGAAGCAAAAGTTCAATCAGATTGCCGGCAACCTGAACAAGCAGATCATCGCCTTCGCGCGTGAACGTCTGATGCGGCTTAATCCTTATCCTTACATAGAGATCGCCTGCCTCGGCCCCGCGCTCGCCAACCTCGCCCGCGCCTGAAATTTTAACCAGTTGCCCGTTCTCAACTCCCGGCGCTACCGTCAGCTCAATTGTTTTTTCTCCTTTTTTTCTGCCGGTGCCGGAACACTCGGAACAAATCTTATTGGGAATTTTCCCCGCGCCCAGGCACTTCGCGCACTGCTTTACCTGCGCGAAATTGCCGAAAAATGTCTGCCGCGTCTCCTGAATCTCTCCCCTGCCGTCGCACTGCGCGCAGTTCGTGAAACCATCTTTAGGGAAATGCCCCAGGCCGACGCATGCTAGGCAAACCGCCAGGGTATAATAACGGACTTGTTTTACGGTTCCGCGAAATGCTTCTTCAATAGTAATCTCTTCCGCAAGCTCAAGATCTGCGCCGCGTCTATAGGCCTTACGTTTGCGTTTCACCCCAAGACCTTCAAAAAAGGCGTCAAAGACATCCGACATTCCGCCAAGGTCCTCCATATTGCCGAAATCCCAGCCGGAGGCCGGTCCGCCTCCGGCGGAAAAATCGAATTCAAATCCGTCCCCAAAATTACCCCAATTCCAGCCGGATGATGGTCCGCCCCTGAACGGACCGCCGCCTTGGGCGCCATCAAACACACGTCCAAACCGGTCATACTGCGTCCGCTTTTCCTTATCCCCGAGCACTTGATACGCTTCGTTCACTTTTTTAAACATCGCCTCATCCCCTCCTTTGTCAGGATGGTGTTTGTGGGCGAGCCGGCGATAGGCCCTTTTAATATCTTCATCGGATGCGCTTTTGTCTACGCCAAGAATTTTATAGTAATTATCAGCCATGCTTATAGTATTTATACTTTGTCAATCAACCACGATTATCTCCTTTCCTCTGTTCTCATAAACGACATGCATAAAATTGAAAGCGAGTAGCATCTGATAAAACAGATATGAAAATATGATCACAAACCAATTAAGTATGAACGCCGCCGTTTTTGCTATACCAAAAGCCAGTATGCCTATCACAATCATAGCGACTAACTTTAAGGCCGGAGAGAGCCCGTCTAGCTTCTCGGATGATAGCGCGTAAAGCGCATCCATAACCGGCTCGCCGCCCGTAAGACGCAAGCCGACGCCATCCGCGATCGCTCTTTTAAGTTCGCTGACTGACTGGATTATGACCGCGTCAGGCGTCCCCTGGGGCAGCTGGGAACGGACGAAATTTCGCAGCACTTCGTCAACGCTCGCCTCCGAAGAAAATCCGGGAATAAAATTGGCTATAACTCGGTCGGAACCGGCGAAAGCAAATTCAAAAGCGCCTCTGGGGATTGAAAGCTCCGGGAAGCCGAAGGAGCCGAGGAAGGTAAGCGTAGCGAAAATCGCCAGTCCGGTCATGGCGGTCTTAGAGACCGCCGAACCGGCGCGCAAAAATCTCACCTTAAGGCATTCTCCTATCTCCCGCCTGCCTTTTACGAATCCAACCGCGAAGAATAAGAAAACCGCGATCCCGGAGACAATCGCAAACTTAGAAAAACGATCCGGAAGAAAAACCCACGCTGCAACCGCCTCTAAAAGAGAGACGGTAAGGCCGATTTTTAAACTTTTAATAATGAACGCTTTGAGGGTTGAAACCGAAATCCACGCCACAACCGCGGCAGTAGCGATAACCAATGCGGATAATTCTTCTGCTCCTCCGGCAATTCTGCTCATCGCGTAACCGGCGAAGATAGCGAGTAATACGCTTACTGAACATATTGCGCCGACTTTAACCGGAGACGTATCAACATCCAACTGGAGTTTGTCCATTTAATTCAATCTCTAATCTCTAAAATATACCCTTATTCTTCCTTCTTGTCGCCTGTTCCGCCTTTGCCGTACATGGAAGAACCTATCTTCTGGATTTCCGAAGAAAGAGAATCAAGCGCTTTTTTTATGCCTTCCGCGTCATTTCCGTCCTTGACCGCTTTTAAGGCGCTTATCTTTTCTTCAACAGCTGAACGCACGTCTTTGGAAACCTTATCGCCCGCGTCCTTTAAGCCCTTCTCGGCGGTATAGATCGCTTGATCCGATTGATTGCGCGCTTCAACAAGATCCCGCTTTTTCCTGTCTTCTTCGGCGTGCTGTGCCGCCTCGGCTTTAAGTTTTTCCACTTCATCTTTGGAAAGCGAGGTTGACGCTTCAATCTTGACTGACTGCGTTTTATTGGTGGCTTTATCTTTGGCGGAAACAGAAAGTATGCCGTTAGCGTCAATATCAAAAGTAACTTCAACCTGCGGCATGCCCCTGGGCGCCAAAGGAATGCCGTCCAAAATAAATCTCGCGAGCGTCTTGTTGTCAGAAGCCATCTCGCGCTCGCCCTGAAGCACGTGGATTTCAACCGAGGTCTGGCTGTCGGCCGCGGTTGAAAAAACCTGGGATTTCGCCGTGGGAATAGTCGTATTCTTTTCAATAAGCCGCGTAAACACTCCGCCCAGCGTCTCTATGCCCAAAGAGAGCGGTGTTACGTCTAAAAGCAAAACGTCTTTAACCTCGCCTTCCGGCCGCCTGCCTTCGTCTTTGGCCGCGAGGATCTCCGCCTGAATAGCCGCGCCTACCGCGACCACCTCGTCCGGATTCACTCCTTTGTGCGGCTCTCTGCCGAAATACAATTTCACCGCTTCAATAATCGCCGGCATTCTGGTCTGGCCGCCCACGAGCACTATTTCGTTAATGTCTTTTTTGGGGAAACCGGCCTCGCGGATCACTTGATCCAGAATTTCAACTGATTTATCAATGTAATCCTTAACTAATGATTCAAGCTTGGCTCGCATAAGTTTCATCAAAAAATGCTTGGGCCCGGAAGAATCCGAAGTTATGTAAGGAAGGTTGATTTCCGCTTCAAGCACGGTTGATAATTCATGCTTCGCCCTCTCCGCCGCTTCTTTCAGGCGCTGGATCGCGAGCGCGTCTTTTGAAAGATCCAAACCATCTTCCTGTTTATACTGCTTCACCAGATATTCAATAATCCTTTTATCAAAATCGTCTCCGCCCAGATGGGTATCGCCTCCGGTGGCTTTAACTTCAATGGTGTCGTCTCCGGTTTCAAGCACCGAAACGTCAAAAGTGCCGCCGCCGAAGTCATAAACGACTATTTTTTCGTTTTTCTTCCTGTTCAATCCGTAAGCCAAAGCCGCCGCGGTCGGCTCGTTCAAAATCCTTCTGACGTTCTGACCGGCGATTTCGCCGGCGTTCTTTGTCGCCTGGCGCTGGGAGTCGTCAAAATAAGCAGGAACGGTAAACACCGCGTCCGCGACTTTTTCTCCCAATCGCGTTTCCGCGTCCGCCTTGAGCTTGCCCAAAACCATGGCGGAAATTTCCTCCGGCTTGTACCACCTGTCCCCCATTTTGACGTCAACGCCGCCGGTATCCGACTGGCGAATTTCATAAGGAAGCCATGCTTTGTCATGCTGAACCTCCTTGTCGTCCCATTTGCGGCCGATTAAGCGCTTTACGGAAAAAATCGTGTTTTTAGGATTGGTAACCGCCTGGCGCTTTGCCAAAAGACCGACTAAGCGCTCTCCGGCTTTTGAAAGCGCTGCCACCGAAGGCGTAATGCGCGCGCCTTCGCTGTTCTCAAGAATCTTGGGCGTGCCTGCTTCTACCGCCGCGACCGCCGAATAAGTTGTACCGAGATCAATACCGATTATTTTTGCCATACAAATTTTTTAAACTAATGACTTATAGCCAATGACAATTATTGTTATAAGTTATCAGTCATTAGTTATCAGTTTTTGTTTTACTTATTTTTACTCTTGCCGGACGCACGACCCGTCCGTTTAAATAATATCCCCGCTCAACTTCCTCTGCGATCACTCCGGGGGGCTTGTCGGATTCAACTTAACCGATGATTACGTGGAGATTAGGGTCAAACGGATTGCCGACGTTAACCCCCATACCCTCCAATCCGCGTTT
>CAYJCQ010000068.1:0-4585 GCA_964368725.1 uncultured Candidatus Saccharibacteria bacterium | reverse complement strand
AAACCAACGCGGATTTTGCCGCGGGAAGCACGCCGCGCGCTCCGCGCGCGGCGAGCGCACCCCCTCTTTCCGCAGAAGTTTCAATGTGTGGAAACGGTGGGAGTTGAACCCACGTACGGAAAGCATCGAGCATAACGTCTACAAGCGTATCTCTATATGCCAGAGAAGCGCGGATTCTGGATTTTCGTGAATACACTCTGAATCCTAGCGGCGCATTCCTTATCCTACGGTATTACACCAGAATTTCTCCAGTAGAAATCGAGAATCTGATGGAACCGGATTTACGCGAACGCAAATGCCGGAACTCTGCTTACATTTCTGTTGGCAGTTAAAAGTTTTGAATCAGATTTACGAGTTAATTCTGCTCGGCTTGCAATCATGCAGGAACGGCTCTCCGTCGAAGCCCTTCGTTCCCATTATTTTTTAACGTTCTCGCGATTTCTTTCGTGACCTCGCGTTTTCGGATCGTTTCTCTTTTGTCGTGTTTCTTTTTCGGCCGGGCAATTCCGAGTTCAATCTTTACCAATCCGGCCTTATTATACACTCGGAGAGGCACTAAAGTCAAGTGAGCGGATTTCTGTTTGCCGATGAACTCACGCACCTCTTCTCTTTTAACGAGCAAGCGGCGCGAACGTTTCGGGTCGTAATCAGTGGGCGTGTTATTCGGCTGATATGGCGGAATGTCGGCGTTAATAAGCCAGAGCGTTTCTCCTTTGGGAACAGCATAAGAGCCGGCAATTGAGCACTTGCCGGACTTGATCGCTTTGACCTCAAAACCCTTAAGCTCAATCCCCGCTTCAAGAGTAGACAAGATCTCGTGGTTAAAGCGAGCTTTTCTGTTTTCCGCGTATGCTCCCATACCTTTAGTGTAGCCCCAAGCATTAGAAAAATCACGGCAAAGCTGATATACTGCCCCTTAATGGCTGGAAATAACGATAAAATCCGATTATCGCCTTCGGCGCTGAATATTTTTTTGGAGTGCCAGAAATGTTTCTGGCTTGAGTATAAAGCCGGAATCCACAGGCCGAAAGGGCCGTTTCCGTCTCTGCCCGGCGGCATGGATATTTTAATTAAGAAATATTTTGATTCTTATCGCGCGGTGGGTAAATTGCCGCCGGAAATAATAAATCAGGTCCAGGGAGAGCTCTTGGCAGACATTGAGACGTTGAATAAATGGAGGAGTTGGAGAAGCGGCCTTTCCTATTACGACAAAGAGCTTAATGCCATCCTGGTCGGGGCTTTGGACGACTGCCTGGTCCTAAATCGAGAGTATATTCCGGTTGACTATAAGACGCGGGGTTTTGATCTTACCGAAGGCGGGGAAAGCTTCTACCAAAATCAGCTGAATTGCTACTCGTTTCTTCTGCACGCAAACGGTCTGGCTCAGCCGGCCTACGCTTATTTAATCTATTTCATCCCGCGCGAGGTAAAGGCGGTCGGCCAGGTTCAGTTTTCGGTTGAAGTAAAGAAGGTGTCCACTTATCCTGACGAAGCCCTCAAAACCTTTAAAAGAGGAGCGGCTTTGCTCCGCGGTCCGGCGCCAGAATCGCACAGTGAGTGCCAGTTTTGTTCGTGGAGCAGGAACGTCACGGAGGTCTAAAGATGATAAAGGAAATTCAATCATTAATCCAACAGGCGGTTGGAGAAGACAAAGCAATTAATATTGAGATTCCGGAAAATCCCGCTCACGGCCATTACGCGACGAGTGTTGCGTTGCGTCTTGCGCGCCGGGAGAAAAAACCGCCGCTTGAGATAGCAAAAGAGCTGGCGCTGAAGATTAAAGAAGGGGATCAAAAGGGATTTTTTGAAAAAGTTGAAGCCGCCCCTCCGGGGTTTATTAATTTTTGGCTTTCTAAAAAGGCGCTCGCTGGAGAATTTTTAAAAGTCGTAAAAATCAGGGCGCCTTACGGCAAAAGCACTAAGGGCAGGGGGAGAAAGGTTATTTTTGAGTATTCGGATCCGAATATTGCCAAACGCATGCACGTCGGCCATATGCGCGCGACCATCATCGGAGACGCGCTCGCAAACATTTTTGAATTTCTGGGCTATAAGGCCGTCCGTTGGAACTATTTAGGCGACTGGGGAACGCAGTTTGGCAAGATCATAACCGCGTATAAGCTTTGGGGCAGGCGCGAAGAGGTCAGAAAAATTCCTATAGAAAGCTTGCAGAAGCTCTATGTGCTTTTTCATGAAAAGACAAAAAGCGATCCGGCATTAGAAGACCGAGCCAGGGAAGAATTTAAAAAACTTGAAGAAGGCAACGCGGAAAACAGAAAACTTTGGCAGTGGTTTAAAACAGAATCCTTAAAGGAATTCAACAGAATATACCGGGCGTTTGGCGTGTCTTTCGATACTTACATTGGCGAGAGTTTTTATGAAGCAAAGATGAAGCCGCTTGTCGAGCGTCTGCTCCGGAGCGGCATCGCGAAAAGGAGCGAGGGGTCGGTAATCATCCCGCTCGATGAATTTAACTTGCCGCCGGCCTTGATTCAGAAATCCGACGGGGCGAGTCTCTATCTTACGCGGGACATCGCCAATCTTGAATACAGAATATCGAAATACAAAGCAGAAAGAATAGTCTATGTGGTGGGCAATGAACAGACGCTCCATTTCAGCCAGCTTTTTTCAATCGCGCAGCTTTTGGGCATCCAGGGGTCAGGATTTATCCATGTGAAATACGGATTGGTATTAGGTTCGGATAGTAAGAAACTTGCGACGCGCGAGGGCAGAACCATTCTTCTTGAAAAAGTTATTAGTAAGGCGATCGATCTTACCCGGCGTATAGTTGAGAAAAAAAATAGGGGTTTTTCGGCAGGGCAGAGAGAAGCGATCGCGCGCGCAGTCGGCATCGCCGCCTTAAAATACAACGACCTTTCCCAGAACCGTTTGAGCGATATCACGTTTGACTGGGATAAGATGTTGAATTTAGAGGGCAACAGCGCCCCTTATCTTATGTATACATATGCGCGTCTGCGGAGTATTTTACGAAAGGCAAAAAAGCCGCGGCGCTTTGATGCGGACACCCTTGAATCGCGGTCAGACACTGATTTAATCTTAACTTTGCTTCGTTTTCCGGACGCGCTTGAGAAAATAACGCAGGATTATTTTCCGCATCATCTCACGGATTATCTTTATAAGCTCGCGAAGCAGGCAAACGCGTTTTACCAGATTGAGCCGGTTTTGAAAGCAGAGCCGAAGCTGCGGGACGCGCGCCTTGCGCTTGTCGGGGCGATCGCCGATACTCTTAAAACCGGTTTGGACCTCTTGGGGATCCGTTCATTAGAGAGAATGTGAACATATGAATTTTTTTGGCGATTTAAAACAACTTAACCTGCCGGAAGTTGAAAGAAAAATCCTTGAATTTTGGAAAGAAAACCGCGTTTTCGAGAAATCGCTGGATCGTCGCAGAAAGGCGAAGTCATTCAGGTT
Organism: uncultured Candidatus Saccharibacteria bacterium; assembly: GCA_964368725.1. Classification (GTDB taxonomy): domain Bacteria; phylum Patescibacteriota; class Minisyncoccia; order UBA6257; family 1-14-0-10-40-38; genus CAYJCQ01. The sequence goes on along the minus strand of CAYJCQ010000068.1, from coordinate 1,156 downwards.
TTTTGAGGGGCCGCCGACCGCTAACGGCCGGCCGGGAATCCACCACGTGCTCGCCCGGGCTTTTAAGGATGTAGTGCCGCGTTATAAGACGATGCGCGGATTCCATGTGGCGCGCAAAGCCGGCTGGGACACGCACGGGCTTCCGGTTGAGATTCAGACGGAGAAAGAACTGGGCCTTAAATCAAAAAAAGATATTGAAAGGTACGGCATAGCGGAATTCAATAAAAAATGCCGCGAATCAGTATGGCGCTATAAGGATGAATGGGAGCGGCTCACGGAGCGCATAGGTTTTTGGCTGGATTTAAAGCGCCCTTACGTTACTTATGAAAGTTCTTACATAGAAACTTTGTGGTGGATTTTCAAAGAGGTCTGGAAGAAAAAACTGCTCTACAAAGGGCATAAAGTCGTGCCTTGGTGCACCCGCTGCGGCACGGCGCTTTCATCGCATGAAATAGCTTTGGGCTATAAAGAAGTAACGGATAACTCCGTATACGTAAAGTTCAAGTTAAAGCCAAACCAAAAAATCGTCCTTCGACAAGATCAGGGCAAGACAAAACATTTTAATATAAATAATAATTCGTATGTTTTGTCTTGGACAACGACGCCATGGACATTACCAGGCAACGTGGCGCTCGCGGTTGGAGAGAAATTTGAATACGTCGGGGTGAAGACGGGCGGTGAGACGCTTATAGTGGCCGCCGCGCGTAAAGACGCGGTCCTGGGTAGCGCGGGCGAAGAAGTATTTAGGGTAAAAGGGAAGCAACTCGTCGGCCTTGCATACGAGCCGCTCTTCTCCGTGGGTTCTTTGCATAAGCCGGCCGCTCACAGAATCTATCCGGCTGATTTTGTTATCACGACCGACGGCACCGGAGTCGTGCATACCGCGGTCATGTACGGCGAGGACGACTATAAACTTGGCGTAAAAAGCGGCCTGCCCCAGCGCCATACGGTTGATGAACGCGGCATGTTCACTAAAGACGTCCCCGGGCTCCGCGGCATGTACGCCAAGGATAAAAAAACGGAAGAGAAAATCAAAAATTATTTAAAAAAGAAAAATTTCCTTTTCAAAGAAGAGCCGTATACGCACGATTACCCTTTTTGCTGGCGGTGCGGTACGCCGCTTCTTTATTACGCGCGTTCATCGTGGTTTAGATCG
>CAYJCQ010000067.1:0-4593 GCA_964368725.1 uncultured Candidatus Saccharibacteria bacterium | reverse complement strand
AAAACCGCCGCCTTGTAGGGCGCGAGTTGTGGGTTCAAACGAAGCTCAGCCCTATATTTATCAGAATCATCGTAGGGCGAGAGAAGAACCGCAAGTACGGAGCGATCAACTCCCCACGTCGGCTCTATCACACGGGGATAAAAGGTCTCTCCGCTAACGGAATCTTTGTACGGCGGCTCCGAAAAATGATTTTTGAGGTCAAAATCTCCGCGATATGCCAACCCATAAAGCTCTTTTCTCCCGAACGGATAATCAAATTCAAAATCGATTGTGCGCTTTGAGTAGTGCGCTCGCTCGCCGTCTGGAATCTCTGTTACATGAACTTTACCCATATCAATACCAACATCCTTCATCCATTGCATCATTTCATTTTTCCAATATTCAAATTTTTTCTCCCTCTCCTCCTCGCGCACGAAATACTCAATTTCCATCTGTTCAAACTCACGCGTACGGAAAATAAAGTTTCCGGGTGTAATCTCGTTTCTAAACGCCTTACCGATCTGCGCAATACCAAAAGGAATGGTTTTCCGGGTACTGTCTAAAACATTTTTGAAATTCACAAACATCCCCTGCGCAGTTTCAGGACGAAGATAAACGATGTTTTCGTCACTCTCCACCGGACCAATATGTGTTTTAAGCATCAAATTGAACTGTTTTGGCTTGGTCCATTCATGTAAACCGCCTTTGGGGCATTTAATTTTTTCCCCAAGAAGCGCCTCGTAAAGCTTATCCCCTTTGGTACTCAAAATTTGAGCCTTGCCTGGATGTTCACGAGCAATAATGAAATCTATACGGTCACGATAATTACATTTTTTGCACTCCACGAGCGGATCTGAAAATTCTTTGAGATGCCCGCTTGCCTTCCAAACTTCCGTATTCATAATGAGCGCGGAGTCAATGCCGACCATATCCTCGCGTTCCTGCACAAACTTTTTCCACCACAACTGTTTTATATTGTTTTTGAGCTCCACGCCTAAGGGCCCGTAATCCCACGAGTTGGCTAACCCTCCATAAACTTCAGAGCCCGGAAACACAAATCCGCGCCGCTTAGCAAGAGAAATGATTTTGTCCATCAGGTTTTCCATAATTTTATTGAATGACTTCCCCTTCCTGTTTGGTCACGGTTTGGTCATCAAGCGCATCGGTTTCAATCTCTCCGTCAGAACCACGGAGCGTCTCGCCGGTAAATTCGTCAGTCGCTTCAAGAGACGTATCGCGAAGCAGTGTCGCGCCGCGGCCCAAATCGGTGATTGAAGGCGTAACTTCAACTTGGAAAATCGCCTCACGCGGCGAATTAAGAATCCCCCTCGCGGCGGGAATCCGGTCAATCGCCCATTCAACCTCTTGCGTTCTGTCGTTCCAAGTCGGAGTTGACGCGATATTTGATTTTACCGTGCCGGTCACCCTCACGTTACCTCCCAGGAAAGCCTTGATATTAACATCCCGGACATCGGTGGAAAAATTGGTAACCAGCCAATGAATGGTGAAATTGGTCGGCTGTCCGACTTTGGGCGGCCAAGGGCCTTTATTTAGTATGCCCGATGGGGCGTCTCTGAAAAAACCTTTCGTCTCAATCTTCGCGAGTCCGCCGATTTTGGTCTCAATCTCGGCTATGCCAAGGGTCTTTTCCGACGATATGGAAGGGGGCACCGTCGGCGACTCAATTTCCGCGTCAACGCGCAAAGTAAAATTCTTGTCGCTCAATCGCGCAATCGGATACTGCGGTTTTACCCGCAAGCTGAAATCAACCGTGCCGGAGCCGCCCGGCGGAATCACGGACAAGACCGGCGCGTTTGACGCGTTCCAGACAAGCGTATTGTCGGCCGAACGCAGGTAAGCGCCTCCGGAGAGAGCGGTCAGATCAAAAAGCTCGCCTTTAAGTTTCGCCCGCACGATTACGTCTTTCAAACCGATGTCGGTGTTATTGGTAAAAGTCAGACGGTAATTCAGCATATTTTCAAGGTGGATCACCGACGCGGAATCGTTGTTTAAAGAAATAGAAAGCGAGAGCGGCGAAGAAGCGATCGCGATAGTCGCCGAACGTTCCGCGATCTGATATGACTTGCCCAGAAAATTGGCTTCAACGGAAGAAAGTATCTCATAAAAAGATTTGTCCGGACCCAAAAGTTTGGACTTAAGATCAATTTTGCCCTCCGAGCCGTTGCGCAGGCCTCCGAGCTCCCAGACGTTATTGCCGAAGTCCGGCTTGGGAGAAGACGAAACCAAAGTCAGGGCGGGCGGCAAGACAAATTTTAAAACCAAATCGTCAAGATCTATACCGGAAACGTTTTTATAAGTCAGCACTGTTTCAAAAGTTTCTCCGGAGAAGACCTCTTCGGGCGCCGCGAAATCCAAGCGCAGGCCCGAACCCACGACCGCGAAGCTCGCTGATTCGCCCCGTTCAAATCTTGACCCGAGCGCCGTAGGCAGATAGCCAACCTTTACCGAAACTTCCTTGATGCTTTCCTCGCCGCCGAGAGCCATGATCCGAAAACTTTTCTCCGCCAACCCACCGCTCCCAAAATTGCCCAGCTCTTTAGCCGTCACGGTTTTGCCCGGATCATTGCCCACAAAGACCACGTCCGGCGGCAATTCAACGGTAAGCTCCACCTCCTGAAGCACGTTCCTGGAATCATTGCTCACGCCGACGTCAAGCGTGAAAGGAACGCCGGAATAAACTTCGTCCGGTATATCAAGCCGGATGGTCAGGCCCCGCGCGACGCTTCCCTGATACCAAAAAAACGCGCCGGCGCCCGCAAGCGCGGCGATCGCGATTACCGAAAAAGTAATGAAAATTGCCTTGAAAGACATTCTCTATGGATAATCGTAGCGCACCAAGAGCCCGCCTACAAGTAGCGCGCGCCGCCGTAATCTACATATATATAGCCGCCGGGGGCGGAAGCTCCTCCGGGAACGCAGTTGCGGCAAAGATAAATCAAGTCCGCGGAGTGGAAATAGTCAGGATAGCCGGCGCCGCAAACAGAGCAGGCGGCAAATGACGGATCAAATCCAAGAAGCCCGAGCAGTTCGCGAACCGGAGCGTTTTGCTTTACGGCCAGCCACAGCCGGTAATCGCGGCTCTGAGGCATCAAAACTTCGTCCAAAAAGCCCAGCGCCTCAAAGTTCTCGCCGGGCAAAGCCCCGATTTTAAGCGCGTCGGTTACGGTCAATCCGCCTTTCTCCACCAGACGAACGCTCACTATATTCAATGGCTCAAGATGAGGGGCAAGTTTTGAAACGATTTTTCTCCCGCTTCTGACTTTTGCCCTGATTTTTCCGAGCGCCTCGGTAAAAAGAGAAACTCTAAGATCGGTGTCGTTTGCCGGCTCTTTCTTAAGCACAACCGCTTCGGTTGAATATTCACGCATACTAATCGGCTATTTTACGGCTTGAGGAAACACGAACACAACCGCGGCGATCACAGTCGTCCATAATCCGTCCTTGTTGCCCTCCGCCGACTGAGTAATATTGGTGGTGCGGATAATCTTGCCGCTCATCTTGTATATCTGTTCGCGTTCATCCCAGTCCTTGTTGGAATCAAATTCAATATTTAAGGTGGTCGCAAGCATGGTTGCCGCAAGATCCTCGGCGTATTCTCCCGCTTTCTCGTCGGTCTCTCCAAACGGATGATGTTCGGAGATATAGCCATATTGGTTGTCATCCGCGGGAATGGCCATGCCTATGGATGCCGCGACAAGGCGATTCGGCTCGTTAGTGGCGTTTCTCGCCATTACGCAATGCACAATCTCGCCATATTTCAAAAGCGTAAGACCCTCTTCTCTTGAAACCTTTCTGCAGTTCGGCGGCCTGATACTTGAAACAGTCACTAAATTAAACGGAGCGATGCCGGCAGACCGGAGCGCCAACTCAAACGAGGTCAGATATTCCTTATGGACGCCTACGCCTTTTGTCACAAAAAATTTTTCCGGGACCACTCCTTAAATTTAGAGAAAAACTACTTATTGCGCAATTGTGCATAAGTCAAAATGGTTCCAAGAACTAAAACGTAAAAAATTCATGTGTGATTTCGCGAACCCGCACGCCGTGACCCAGGCAGGATCGACGGCGCTCACCTACGACAAGAACAGAAACCTCACAAAGGCCCAGGAGACGACCAAGGAAACCAAGCATTCGTGGGACTTCAGCGCCTGAAGCGCTTTTGCCCAGCCAGCGGTAGATGGCGGCCTCGGAAATGCCGTGCTCTTTGGCCGCTTGTATGACCGGCAACCCTTCGTCTTTGATTCTCTTTAAAACCTGTTCCCTTACTTCAGGAGCGATACGATGATTTTTCTTTGACATAATCCCATCATAAATTGGTTGCGACCTTTCTTCCAATTTATGGGGTACCGACTAAAAAGCAGGTAACTCTATGGGAAAACGAATCAATTTCTGAAAAAGGAAGTGTTGCCCAAAATTTGAAAGATAAGATTCGAGCAAACGAAGAAAAACTGAATAAGCTCGTTTCAGTTTTTCTTGATGGCGATATTCCACGCGAAATGTATCTACAACGCAAAGACCTGCTTATGCGTGAAAAAGTTGGTTTGCTCGAATCAAAAACAAATTTTGGGCAACAGAGAAAGAATTGGGTCGAAC
>CAYJCQ010000066.1:0-4679 GCA_964368725.1 uncultured Candidatus Saccharibacteria bacterium | reverse complement strand
AAGGCGCGGTGAGGGTGGGAAGCGGCTCCGCCCGCGCGATGAGCGCGGGACAAAACCCGCAAAATTTTCTTCCTTAATGGAAAATAAATTTTTGCGCGCGCCCTAAAAAGAAAAGTTGAAAATTTTGCGGGTTTTGGTGCGAGGCGCAAGCCGAGCGGCGGAGCCGCTGGGTGGGGTGCCGCGCTTCGCGCGGTTCCTTTCAAAGTCAGGAATTTTTGATAAAGTAAGTTCGAGCGCAGTCGTAAAGATACTCCAAGATTAGAGATTCCGATTTTTGACCAACCATTTGTTTTGCGGTGTGAAAAACCCGGCTGGGCGCCGGGGACTGATTAAAAAAGAAGAGATAGCTCCGCAAGGGCTTTTCTGTCGGAGAGCTTCTCTGCGTCGAGCGCCTCGAAGAGGTATACTTCGTTGATCCTCGCGTGGCTGTCGGGCGGGAAAGCGCGTTTGTTTTTAGTTGCCACATGGGGAGCGAAACCGTTGCCTGTCCATTTACGCTCGGTGTGTATTGCGTCCATCTCATTTAGAGCTACAAACAGTTTGTTATGTAAGTTTATGAGAGACGGGTTTGACGCGAGTGTATGTACCGGAATGTCGTCATTAGGACCGAAGAGCGCCGGAGCGGCAGATATCAATTCAAGTGGACCATGCCGTTCAAATATCATGCTTATTTTTTCAAGCAGTTCTTCGGGGGTAGCCGTCAATCGAAACCACGGCATGAGAGTGCAGTGAAGCGGCAGGTGTTCATATATCTCCCCGATCTCTACGGGCTCTATGGGTAAAATGAAAAGATATGCGTGCATCTGAACTCCTTTCTTCAAGAAACTGAACTCACTATACTATACTTCGCTGCGGTCGCGCAACTTTTCAACCAAAGTAACTTTTGATAAAGTAAGTTCGAGCGCAGTCGTAAATATACTATTATACACATAGAAACTCATCTCAAAGGAATCGGAAAATACATTAAGGATATCGTCTACGGCGCGAACGACGGGATTGTTACGACTTTCGCGATTGTCTCCGGTTCGGCGGGTGCGGCTTTGGGCGGCGAAGTTGTTCTTATACTTGGGTTTGCAAATCTTATCGCGGACGGGTTCTCCATGGCGGCGAGCAATTTTTTAGGCAGCAGGTCGGAGTACGCGCTCTTCCACGAGGAGAAGAAACGCGAGCACAGGGAAGTGGAAGAAAGGCCGGAAATGGAGCGGGAGGAAATCCGCGAAGTATTTTTGAGGCACGGATTCGCAAAAGACGATACTGAAAAGCTCATTTCGCTCGTGAGCAATAACAAGGATTTTTGGGTTGATTTTATGATGCGCTATGAACTTGGAATGGACGTGCCGGAGGATGGAGAGGATTGGAAAGAAGCAACCCTTACTTTTTTCGCGTTCGTACTTGCCGGAAGCATGCCGCTTTTTCCTTATCTTTTTATGAGAGATACCGGAGACAGCGCTCTGTATTCGGCGATTTTTACCGGCGTGAGTCTGTTTGTGGTGGGCGCTCTGCGGCGCTTTGTGACGAAGCGCAACTGGTTTGTGTCAGGGCTAGAGATGCTTTTTGTGGGCGGAGTTGCGTCAGGGGTTTCGTATCTGATAGGATACCTAATCAGCATGATGGTGTAATGCCACCTTAGCTCAGCGGCAGAGCAGTGCTTTCGTAAAGCAAAGGCCCCGAGTTCGAATCTCGGAGGTGGCTCGGGTAACGTCGTTTGTTAGAATAAATTCGCTTTATCCTAAATTTTGTGCTATTATTTTCGTAATCGCTATCACGGCGGTTTTTTTATGACCGATAATTTTCCTCTGAAACCTTTAACCGGAAAATACGATAAACTTCCCGCGCACTTGACTGTATACGCCGGAGTGGGCGGCGATGATGCCAAGGATTGGGCTGATATGCTCTTTCGGATGTACGCGCGCTATGCCGAACGGCGCGCCCGCCTGCCGGACGGGCAGGGTTGGAAAACAGTCCAAACTGACGAGCGGGCAATGGAGATAAAAGGCGATTACGCTTACGGTTCACTGAAGAAAGAAACCGGCGTGCACCGTCTCGTCCGTATTTCTCCTTTTTCCGCGAAAAAACTGCGGCATACTTCTTTCGCGCTCGTTGAAGTGGTGCCGATTTTTTCGCCTTTGGAATTTAGAAATTTCGTTATTCCCGAAGACGATCTTGAGGTTTCTTTTTCGCGCTCCGGAGGACCAGGGGGCCAGAATGTGAATAAGGTTGAGACCGCCGTCAGGGTTACCCATAAGCCGACAGGAATCGTCATTTCCTACCGCGCCGAGCGCTCGCAGGCCCAAAATCGCGAAAAAGCAGTCCAGCTTTTAAAATCAAAGCTGTTTCATTTGATGCAGGAGCGTCAGGCAAAAGAGCTTTCCGAACTGCGCACCAAAGTAAAGCCGGAATGGGGAAATCAGATCCGATCCTACGTCTTACATCCTTATAAACAGGTAAAAGACCACAGAACCGGCGCGGTTTCTCACCAGCCGGACGAGGTATTGGACGGCGATTTGGACAAATTCATAGAAGCTGAACTTCAGCTAGAGTAATCGCTAATAATGCGAATACAAGGCGATAAATTGGTATTTCCGGAATTGAGCTACGCGATACTTGGTGCCGCTTTTCGCGCATTCAACGAGCTTGGTCGGGGATTATCAGAAAAAGATTATCAGCGCGGCCTGGCTAAAGAATTGGAGTCATTAAAAATAGATTTTCAGCGGGAGGTATGTATACCTTTGCTATATAAGGAAGCCAGGTTGCCGTTATTTTGCCGATTTTGTAATCGAGAATAAAATTATTCTGGAGCTAAAAGTTGTTCACAAATTAGGTTATGATCACACACGGCAGTTGCGCGGTTATTTAATTGGTTCTGGCTTTAAGTTGGGGATATTGCTATACTTCACAAAAGACGGGGTTAAACACCGACGTGTTTTAAATTCAAGGGTTTAGGTTTTATTAGCATTATTTTGCCCTGATTAGCATTATTCGCGATTACTCTCATGATTGCATTTAACGGCGTTTCAAAAGTTTATAACAAGCACTCGGTCGCGCTTGAAGGAGTTGATCTGGAAATCAAGCCCGGAGAGTTTGTTTCTGTCGTAGGCCGCTCCGGAGCGGGAAAGTCAACTTTAATCAAACTTTTAACGGGCGAGGAAAAACCGACCAAGGGGCGCATTGTTTTCGGTTCGCAGGAAGTGAATAAGCTCCGGTCATCGGAATTGCCCAAACTGCGCCGCCAGATCGGCATTGTGTTTCAGGACTTTAAGCTTTTGTCGCGCAAGAATTCCTACGAAAACGTCGCTTTTGCCCTTGAAGTGGCCGGCCGTTCCCAGCACGAGATAGAAGGCCTTGTTCCGCAGGTTCTGGATATGGTTGGCCTGGGGGACAAGCAACATAATTTTCCGCACGAACTCTCGGGCGGCGAAAAGCAGAGGGTTGCGATTGCCAGGGCAATGGTTCACCGGCCTGCGGTTTTGATCGCCGACGAGCCGACCGGAAATCTTGACGAAGAAAATACCGAGGACATCATTAAGCTCATTTCAAAAATCAATGAGTTCGGTACGACCGTGATTTTAGCGACGCATAACAAGCACGTCGTCAATCTTCTTCATAAAAGAGTGATAGCGCTTGCTGACGGCAAAGTCGTAAGAGACGAAGAAAAAAGTAAATATGCTTTGGAATAAATGGTTACGAACTTATTTAGGATAATTAAATACGGAGTTCAAAGTTTTTGGAGAAGCCGGCTGATTTCCGCGGCTACCATTCTGGTGACGGTTTTGGCGCTTATGGTTTTTGAAGGTTTGATTATTTTCAGGGTTATGACCTCTACCGCGGTCGCGTCTCTTGAAGATAAGATTGACATCAGCGTTTATTTTAAGACAACGGCCGCGGAGGATGAAATTTTGAAGATAAAAAGTTCGCTTGAGAGTTTAGCAGAAGTCAAAAGCGCGGAGTATATTTCTCGCGACCGGGCGCTGGAGCTTTTTAAAGTACGCCACGGCGACAATCCGAAGATAACTCAGGCGATAGAAGAACTGGATGACAATCCTTTGTTATCCTCATTGAACATTAAAGCCGATGATCCGAACAATTATGAAGGCATTGCTTCGTATTTGGATAATGAAAATTTTCAGGCGCTCATAGAGCACGTGACTTTCACCCAAAGCCGCCTTGCCATTGAGCGGCTCGCGAAAATAGTGGGAACGATTGAGAATATGGGCCTTGCTTTGACGATTTTCCTGGCTCTGACCGCCATTCTCGTGACTTTCAACACCATCCGGCTCGCGATTTATTCCAATCGCGAGGAAATCGGCATAATGCGGCTTGTAGGCGCTTCTAATGTTTTCGTAAGCGGGCCTTATATCGTTGAATCGGTCATTTTCGGCTTTTTAGCCACGGTTTTGAGTTTGCTTATAACCGCGCCCCTTATAAATCTGGCTTCGCCCCACATTCAGTCATTCATTCCGGAGATGAACATTGAAGGATATTTTTACGCCAACATTTTGGGGCTTTTTAGCTATCAGCTTGTTTTCGGCGTAGTTCTCGGCGTCGTTTCTGGAGCCATCGCGATAAGGAAATACTTGAAGATATAAGAGGGGAGTAATAGAATCAGGTCACGCGCCCTCTAGCGTCGTGGATTGAGGGCGGTTTTGCGCGTTTATATTTTCCAATGTTTAAGCTTGTAT
>CAYJCQ010000065.1:0-4829 GCA_964368725.1 uncultured Candidatus Saccharibacteria bacterium | reverse complement strand
GGCCTCGTAGGTCTCGCGATCTTTCCCGACGTAGGCGATGGTCGCGCTCGGCATACTTATGTTTTTAATTTGATGCCGAGAAATCCGTAAATTCATGGAGATAATCATCACCATCGCATCAATTCTTGGAATTAGCTCGATTGCGTGGTTTGTGCGTAAAACTACGCCCCTTAAGGTTTGTCCTATCTGCGCCGGTGTTGCCGGCACCTGGATATGGATGCTTATCGGCATACTTACCAATCAGTTGTCAGTCGTAAGTTATCAGTTATTAGTTGCAACGCTGATGGGCGGTTCAGTCGTGGGTATTGCTTATCAGTTAGAGAAAAAGTTGCCGCTGAATAGATCTTCCGTCCTCTGGAAAATGGTTTTTATTCCGGCTGGATTTATCGCCGTATACGCCTTACTTAGCGCGTTTTGGGTCGTTCTAGTCGCGGGGTTGATCTTCATTTGCGCAATAAGCTGGTTTTTCCTTTTTGCGTCTCATCCGTACGGAGCGGAAAGTAAAAAGGTTTCGGATTTGGAAAGAGAAATGGAAAAATGCTGTTAAGTCATGAATAAATACAGCATCGCGATAATCGCAATAGTAGGCGGCCTGATCGCGGTCATGCTTATGTCCAGATACAATGCCGCGGATAAGCCGGAGCTTGATGATTTTGCCAAATGTCTGCGGGATAAGGGAGTAACAATGTACGGCGCCGACTGGTGTCCCCACTGCAGAAACGAGAAAAATCTTTTCGGTTCCGCCTTCCGGTTCGTGCCTTACGTTGAGTGTCCGGACGAGCCGGCGTTATGCGCTGAAAAAGAAATACAAGGATATCCCACGTGGATTTTCCCTGCCTCGCCGGCAGGCGGGCCTGACGAAAAGAAACTTGAAAGCGAGCAGGGATTGGAGAGATTAAGCAGAGAAAGCGGTTGCGAGTTGAATAAAAAGGTCGGTTCGTAAAATTGCCATATGATTGTAAATAATAATGGGATAAAGGTGCGCGATGTCGTTTGCGGTATGCTGATTGATTTGGGCAATGAACCCAAGCGAACTGATTATGACGGAGAGATATTGTTTTTCTGTTCCAATAGCTGTAAAGAGCGGTTTCTTCTTGAACCGGCGAAGTATGTAAGTAAAAGACCTGCGGTATAATTAGCGTATGAGTAAAATCGTGATTGTCGGCGGTGGGTTCGGCGGCATTAGGGCCGTCATGGATTTGGAAGCTAAAAATTTGCCGGATACGAAGATAACGCTTATTAGCGATAAGCCGCATTTTGAATATCACGCGGCGCTCTATCGCGTGGTAACCGGACGCTCGCCGCTTGAGGTATGCGTGCCGCTACGTGAAATATTCGCCGTCAAGGATATTGAAGTTGTTGAAGATTCGATTGTCGGAGTGAACCTTAAAGAAAGGACATTGATGGGTATATCCGGTTCCCACTACAAATTTGATTTTTTGGTTCTTGCTTTGGGTAGCGAAACCGCTTATTTCAATATCCCCGGACTTTCGGAACTTTCTTACGGCTTCAAATCAATTGTGGAGGCGCTTCGGCTTAAAAGACACCTTCACGAAGTATTCAAGGCCTGCGAGCAAGAGAGTTCGGAAGCTAAGGTGTGCGCCGCGCATATCGTGGTTGTGGGCGGGGGCGCCTCCGGCGTTGAGGCGGCTGGCGAGCTTGCAATCTACGCGCGGAAGCTTGCTTACAAGTACGGCCTTGATCCGTCATTGGTGACAATTGATTTGATTGAAAGGGCTTCCAGATTGCTCGCGGCCATGCCAGAGGACGTATCTCTAAGAGTAGCCGGACGCCTGCGCGAGCTTGGAGTAAATCTTTTTTTAAACCGGACGGTGGTGCAGGAGGAAATCCAGGAAGTATACTTTAAAGACATGAGGATAAAAACCAATACTTTGATTTGGGCGGCGGGGATGAAGCCGAACCGGCTTTACGCCGAAATAGAAAATTTGATTTTAGACGACAAAGGCAGGGTTATAGTTGACGAATTTTTGAGGGCGAAGGGCTTTGACAATGTTTTTGTGATCGGGGACGCGGCAGCCACGCCTTACGCCGGGATGGCCCGGACGGCAATTAAGGACGGCGGATTCGCGGCGCAGACAATTCTGAAAATCATAAACAAGAAAGAAATATCGCCGTATGCGCCGAAACGGCCGTCATACGCCGTTCCCGTTGGTCCTGGCTGGGCGGCGGTTCTAATCGGACGAACGCGCGTTTACGGGGCGATCGGGTGGCTGTTGCGGCGCCTCGCGGATTTGCGTTTTTTCCTTTCAATTCTTCCGGTTCGAAAAGCGATCATTGCTTTCCGAAGCAGTAAGACGCTTTGCGAGTCATGTTCCATTTGCTTGCCGGGCAGTGAAACCTCGACTGCCGTAGGCAGTTCATAGAGTAATCGAGGTTCTACTGCCCGGCGTGCCGGAAACAGCATAGGAGTAAAAGGTCGAAAAAGATAAAAATTCAAATTATTAATTAAAATGAATAATTCAAAAATTATGGAATGGGTTTTGCGCATCGCGGTTGCCGGAGAATTCATCGGCCACGGCGTGTTCGCGTTACAGGGCAGAAAGGCGTGGATAGATTGGTTTTCAATCTTTGGAATTTCCGACATGGGTCTAGCCGCGCAACTTTTGTTTGTTCTCGGCGCCATAGATGTCGCGCTGGCAATCCTGATTCTCATTAAACCGATCCGTATCGCGCTTCTCTGGATGGCTTTCTGGGGATTTTGGACCGCGCTTATGCGTCCAATTGCCGGTGATGTAATCTGGGAATTTGTGGAGCGCTGGGCAAACTGGGGAGCGCCGCTCGCCCTGCTTCTCTACTACGGCTGGCCGAAAAATCTTAAAGAGTGGTTTAGTCGCTAAAATAAATAGATGGCTTAACAACTCATTATGTTTGATCTTAAAAATAAAGTAGCGTTGGTAACCGGCGCCAGGCGAGGCATGGGAAAGGCCCATGCCTTGGCGCTCGCGAGCCAGGGAGCGAAAGTAGCCGTGACTGATACGGACGCCAAAGAATGCCAATTGGTGGTTGATGAAATAAAAGCCAAAGGCGGCTCTGCCGCAGCTTTCAAAATGGATGTCGTGGATAAAGGCGAGGTTGATAAGGTTTTTGGCGAAACTGTGAGGCAGTTCGGTAGATTGGATATTCTGGTAAACAATGCCGGCATCTATTTCTCCAAAATGGCGTTAGATTTGACTGAAGAAGATTGGGACAAGATGATAGACATCAATCTTAAAGGCCAATTTTTGTGCGCCCAGAGAGCGGCGCGCGAGATGGCGAAAAATAAATGGGGCAGGATTATCAATATCGCTTCGGTTGCTTCGGGGCAGGTGGGCGTCGGTATTGCCGGAGGCGTCCACTACACCGCCTCCAAGGGAGGTATTATCGGCATGAGCGAGACCTTGGCGATTGAATGGGCGCCTCTGGGCATTAACGTGAATGTGATCGCGCCGGGCGCGATTGACACGCCCATGGTGCGGGCGGCCCAGATTCCAGAGGCGGCAATGCAAGCAATGCTCTCCCGCGTGCCGCTTAAAAGAATAGGCAGGCCGGAAGAGGTATCCGCCGCAGTCGTATTTTTGGCCTCTGATGAGTCTAGTTACGTTACCGGCGCCTGCTTTTATGTTGACGGCGGCTGGTTGGCCGAATAACTTCGGCTGATTCCAAAACAAAATTATGGTAATATGCTATTCTTGTAGTGTATAATTTTTTGATATGGCTAACAATAATAAACTCAGCCGTTATTTAATAGCCGCCTTGGCGCTGATTGGTTTGGGCATAATGGTTTATCTCACTTATATCCATTATGCCAACAAGCAGTCGTTCTGCGACATTTCCGAAAACGTCTCCTGCGACGTCGTAACCACAAGCATCTATTCGGAGATTTTCGGTTTGCCGGTATCGGTTTTGGGCTTGGGATATTTCATATTGGTTTTGTTCTTGGTTATTTTTAAAAAACAGCCAACGGTATTCCAGGCCTTATTTCTTATTACTTTATTCGTACTCGTGCCCTCCCTGTATCTCTCGGCGCTTGAACTTTTTGTCATTGAGGCGTTGTGCATTCTTTGCGAAACCTCCAAGTTATTGATGATCGGCATATTGATTATTTCTTACTACGCGGCGCGTCACCGCGCTAGGATAACTTTAAGGATGATGGCGCCGATACTTATTGCCGGGCTGGTTGCCGCCGGAGTAACTTATTTCGCCCAAACTGGAAATGTAGAAAAAAAAGATTACAGTAGTTTTATAGAATGCCTGAATGAAAATGGCGTGGTGTATTATAAATCTTTCCGCTGCAGCAGCTGTAAGAGGCAGGAGCGTCTCTTCGGCGAGGCCTATCCGAAGCTCAAAGCCGTGGAGTGCCACCCAGATGGCCCGGGAGGAGATCCGGAAAGATGTTTGAGGAATAAAATCAGCAAAACCCCGACGTTTATTTTAGAGCCGGAAGGAACGGAGATTAAAAGATTGGAAGGACTTCAGCCGCTCCAAACACTCGCTGATTTTGCCGGTTGTACGCTTGAATGAAGTGATGAAAATTTGAAAACATGCCCGGAGAACTTACATTAGGAATTATCATAACCGCGGCCTTGGTTGACAGCATCAATCCGTGCGTCTTCGGCGTGCTTATCTTCCTGATCGCATTTATGACAAAGCTTTTTAAGAGCACGAATAAAATGCTTTTGGGCGGACTTTTGTATTCGGCGGTCGTCTATGCCACCTATCTGTTTTTAGGGTTCGGCATTTTAAAGATCACGCTCAATACCGGAATCGCGACGACTTTCTATTGGATTGCCGCGCTCGTAGCCATTATTGCCGGACTTTTGGAAATCAAG
>CAYJCQ010000064.1:0-4869 GCA_964368725.1 uncultured Candidatus Saccharibacteria bacterium | reverse complement strand
TCAACCGCGCTTGCGATTTCTCCGATTCCCTGGGGAGGCCCGGTCGCCGGAATTAAGCTGGTTAAGAGAAAGAGCGATAATGAGACGCTTCTTAACCCCGACATCGCCGCTTCCCAGAGTGATTTCTTATACAGCGCTTTTATCGCCGGAACAAAGGGAAGAATAAGCATGATTGAGCTTGAAGGCGCGGAAGCGGGCGAGCCGGACGTGCTGGATGCCTTTGAATCGGCACAGCGTGAAATCGCGAAACTCGTGGAATGGCAGGAAAAAATCGTGCGCGAAATCGGCAAACCGAAAGCCGCTTTGCCGCTTAAAGAATCGCATCCGGAGATTAAGGATAAAATAAAAAAATTCTTGGGCAACCGCCTGGAAGAGGCGATTTATGTTTCCGGCAAGAAGGAGAGAGAGAATAACATCGCGGCCCTGGAGGCGGAGATGCGCGTTTTTCTTACAGGGGAAGGATTAGACGCGGCTTCAATAGGGGCGGCCGTTCATTTTTTTGAAGAAGAGATAGACAGGATCGTGCATTTAAAAGTTATAGAGAGCGGTAAGCGTCCAGACGGCAGGCGTTTGGATGAGGTGCGCGATCTTCATGCCGAAGTGGGATTTTTGCCGCGCACGCACGGATCGGCGGTATTTATCCGGGGCAATACCCAGGTGCTCGCGACAACAACCCTCGGCCCTCCGAACGCCGAACAGCTTATAGAAACAATAGAATACAGCGGTAAGCGGCGCTTCCTTCTCCATTACAATTTTCCTTCCTATTCCGTCGGAGAGACGGGTCCTTTCAGGGGCCCGGGCAGGCGCGAAATCGGGCATGGCGCTTTAGCCGGCAAGGCACTGCGGAATATGGTCCCCAAGCAGGAAGATTTTCCGTACACCATTCGCGTAGTCGCCGAGACCCTTTCTTCAAACGGTTCGTCGTCAATGGCGACCGTGTGCTCCGCCTCTCTTGCCCTGATGGACGCGGGGGTTCCGTTTAGAAAGCCGGTTGCCGGCATTGCGATGGGACTGATGATTGACCAAAAACCGGAAGCTAAGAATCAGGAACCCCGATATAAGATTCTTACCGACATCCAGGGCCCGGAGGACCATTACGGCGACATGGATTTTAAAGTCGCGGGCACGAAAGACGGCGTGACCGCGGTTCAAATGGACGTAAAAGTAGAAGGCCTTACTCCGGCTATGTTCGGAGAAGCGCTCCAAGCGGCCAAAAAAGCGCGCCTTGAAATTCTTGAGGTTATGAACAAAACGCTTGCCGCCCCGAGGCCCCAGGTATCCGAGCACGCGCCGGTGATACTCACTCTTGACATCCCGCCTTCAAGAATCGGTGAAGTCATCGGGCCGGGAGGCAAAATCATCAACGGCATTATAGCGGAAACAGGAGCGATTTCCATTGATATTGAACAGACCGGAAAGGTTTATGTTACCGGCGTAGACCAGAAATCGGCTCACGCGGCTTATGACGCGGTGCATTCCATAGTCAGGACCTACGAGGTCGGGGAAATGGTGGAAGGCGAGGTGGTAAAAATTCTTGATTTCGGGGCGATAATCCAAATAAGCCCGCATCAGGACGGCCTGCTCCACATCTCCGAGCTTAAAAACGGCTACGTTAAAAGCGTGAATGAAGTTCTTAAAGTCGGAGATTTCGTGCGCGCCAAAATTATCCGCGTCGATCCGGACGGCAGAATCGGCTTGTCGCTTAAAAACTTGAATTAGGAATTTAGGATAATGAATTATGGTCGGCGCGGCGCCAGCCGTCCCATAATTCTAAATTCAATATTCATAATTTCGGCAGGGGGTTGTCCACAGCCCATTTTTAATTCGTGATATAATAAATGCAAATGGAAACTCCTTTTGCTTCGGGCCCGCAGGACGCGGGCCAGGGACAGGCGGGCAATCCGCCCTCCGGACAGAAATTCTCGCCGCCGCCTCAGCCGGAAATCAACGTGCGCACCATGGCGTCGGATAATCGTTCCGTCGAGATAGGCGAACCTACGCCGATTCCCGAGGCGGTTTTGCCGCCTGAAGCCGAAAAGGAAGCGGTGTTCAGACCGGAAACTCAGCCAGGCGCCCAAATAACCGAGGAAGAGCCGCCTAAGAAAAGAAAGGCATTGATGTGGGTCATCCTTGGAGTCGTAGTTGTCGGCGTCGGAGCCGCCGGCTACTTTGTCTATCCGCTGTTGTTCGCGCCCGCTCCGGCGCCAGCAGAAATTCCGGAGCCCTCGCCGACCGCGATCGTAACCGTGCTGCCGCATCAGTCATTTTTCGTCATTTCCCCGGCGTCAAAAGCCGACCTGGTTCTCGCGAATCTATTGCCGTCAACCATTACATCGGCACTCCAGACGCTCGCGGCAAATAAATTATCTACCGGTTCAATCCAGGAAACCGCAATTTTGGACGACCAGAACAGCCAGATCCAGTTCAGTTCTTATGTTTCGGCTTTTCTGTCCGGAATTTCCGGAGATCAGATCGCTTCCTGGTTTGAGGATGATTTTACGGCGTTTCTCTATTACGACGACAAGGGCGCCTGGCCTGGATTTGCCGCGCGCATGAGGAACGGCGTCAACTTGGACACGGTTAAAATCAATATGTCGTCAATAGAGCAAAGCGAGCTCTCAAGGTTTTATCTTGTCACACCCGGAACTTTCGGCGGATTTAAAGACGGGCAACTGAACGGCGCGGCGGCGCGCTACGCCGTCGGATCGGAGCCGGGCGCCGCTTTCAACTACGGATTTTTCGGCAGTTACTTTTTGGTAAGCACTTCCTACGACGGCGTGAAGACCGCCGCCGCCCTTCTCGGGATTTAATTTTCTTCTTTCAGGCGATAACTGAACGCCTCCGCGAGGTGATTTTCGTTTACGATCGGCGCCGTTTCAAGATCGGCGACCGTTTGAGCTACTTTAAGCAGGCGATAATAGCCGCGGCCGGAGATAAGAGAACGATTAAGGGTTTCTTTCAGAAAACGTTCCGCCCCCGGTTCCAGACGGATTAAATCCTCGCATTCTTTAGAAGACAGTTCGGCATTCGTGTGTTTGCCCGGCAGGTCGCGCAGCCGTTCCGTTTGGACGCGCCTTGCCGAGGCGACCGCGGAGCGAATGGCGTCGCGTTCGCGATTGTCGCGTTTTTTTGAACGCAGGTCTGATACGGACAGCCGCGGCACGTTTACGTGGAGATCGATGCGGTCAAGCAGCGGTCCGGAAATCTTTTTCTGATAGCGCAGAATTTCAAAAGCGCCGCAGCGGCAGGATTTTTCCGCGTCTCCGAAGTAGCCGCACGGGCACGGATTCATTGCCGCTACCAGCATGAACTTAGCCGGCAACGTGACCGTGTTTTTAGCGCGCGCGATCGTGGCCGCGCCCGATTCAATCGGCTGGCGGAGCGATTCCAGAATGTCGCGATGGAATTCCGGCAGTTCGTCTAAGAAAAGCACGCCGCGATGAGCCAGGCTTATTTCGCCCGGACGCGGATTGCCGCCTCCGCCGACCACCGCCGGAGCCGATGCCGTATGGTGGGGCGACCTGAAAGGCCTGAAATTCATGCAGGCGCGCTCCTTAAGGAGTCCGGCGGAGCTCCAGATTTTCGTTATTTCAATCATTTCGTCCAAGGTCGGAGGCGGCAGGATTGAGGCCAGCGCCTGGGCGAGCATGGTTTTCCCGGTGCCCGGCGGTCCCTGAAGCAGGATGTTGTGGCCGCCGGCAGCCGCTATCGCGAGCGCTCTTTTCGCGTGGCCCTGGCCCTTGATTTCGGAGATGTCGTGAAACGGGCTGTGCGCGGCCGTTTCTATTGCCGTTAACGGTTGCTGGCTGATTAAAATTCTGTCTTCAAGATGATTTATGAGTTCGCGGAGATCGGTCGCGGGAAATATTTCTAAACCCTCTACCATAGCCGCTTCAGCGGCGTTCGCCTCCGGCACAAACAAGTGCCGGGCTCCGGATTTCTTGGAAGCATAGGCGATGGAAAGGGCGCCGCTTATCGGGCGCAGTTTTCCTCCAAGCGACAATTCTCCCAGGAAGACCGCGCCTTTAGGATCGAATTTTTTTATTTGTTCGGTCGCTAGAAGATAACCAACGGCGATCGCCAGATCGTACTGGGAACCGTTCTTCTTTACGTCCGCGGGCGCGAGATTCACGACTATTTTCCGATTTTCTCTGTTCGGCGGTTTGACGCCGACGTTTTTCAGCGCCGAATTTACGCGCTCTTTGGCTTCGGAGAGCGCCTTGTCGGCCAGGCCGACGATGGTGAAACTGTGGAGGCCGACGTTTACGTCGGTTTCAACTTCTATCAGCCGAGCGTCTATGCCGTCTAGCTCGGCCGAGAAAACTTTGGATATATTTGCCACGCTTTTCTGAAAACAAAAATTTCTATCTATTTCTATAAATTTCTGACAATTTCTCTGTAAAATGTATAGAAATACACTTCGCGAAGTTTGTAGAAATTTATTGCTTAAGTTTACATTGTTTGCAATATCTGGATTCCGGATCAATATTTAAAACATCTAATTCAACCTCTCCGCCGCATTTTTCGCATTTGCCGTAACCGCCTTTGGCGATTTTCCCCAAAGCGTGTCCAACGTCGTTTAGGCGCGCCTTGAAAGTTTCCGCCATGCCGAGATTTTTGCCGAATTCCTCCGCTTCATCCGCCTCTTCCTCGAAGTGGTCGGTTTCATCGCCGAAGTTCAGATCTTTCTTGAAGTCCGCAAGTTGCACCTCAAGTTTCTCCTCTTTTTTCCGAAGCTCTTCCTCCAGCTTTTTTCGGTCTTCTTTCTTCATCCCGTTAGAAATAATAGGGTATACTCGACCGCTTCGTGTTCGCAGGAAGGAACGTGTGGTAGTTCTTAGACATCGTGACTATGGTACCACGATTTCT
>CAYJCQ010000063.1:0-4912 GCA_964368725.1 uncultured Candidatus Saccharibacteria bacterium | reverse complement strand
GAACTCCAGGCAAAACAATACGGGCCTTTGCCGCTTGAGCTGGTTAGCTTGGATTGGATGAAAGTAGGAGAGCGCAGAAGCGAGGACGGTTCGGAAAAAAATCAAGTGATCATCGTTTCCATACCAAATGAAGTGGTGGAGCTTTATAAAAAGATTTTCCGCGCCGTTGATTTAAAGCTTGCCGCGCTGGAAATTGAAGGTATCAGCGCGGCCCGTTCTCTGGGGCCGGATAAAAAAGAGGCGGCAATCGTCATTGATATAGGCAGCCGCTCTACGAGTTTTTCCATAGTCCAAAACGGCTTTTTAAAGTTCAGCGGGCAGACGGATTTCGCGGGCGCTTCCATAACACATACGATCGCGACCGGGTTGAATATCAGCGAAAAGCGCGCCGAAGACCTGAAGCGCGAGCGCGGCCTTTTGGGGTTCGGCGGCGAACACGAGTTATCCACATTAATAGAGCCGATTCTGGATGTTATAATGAGCGAAGCGCGGCGGATAATAAGTGCTTTTCAGGCGAATTACCGTACGGAGGTTAAAAGCGCCATATTATCAGGCGGCGGAGCCAACCTCATAGGCATTGAAGGTTATTTCAATAAGAAGTTCGGACTTCCCGCGTCGCTTGCTGCTCCGGCTAGAAGTTTCGTTTATCCGCCCCAGCTTGAGTCGGTCGTAAAGGATATCGGACCGCCTCTTGCGGTCGCAATCGGGTTGTCTATGAAAAATATGAGCGCTTAAGAATTTTATGCCTAATTTTACGCAAAACCAGACGTTTTTCGCCGGCAAGGAAAAACTTTCCCGCTCCGGCGGCTGGCGCATTCTTGCTTTTATGGGTTTTGTTTTCGCCGTAGCACTCGCGAGTTATGCCGGGCTCCGAATCGGTTACCAGAACTTTCTTGAAGCGCGGATTGAGACCATAGAACAGGAACTCGCCTCTTTAGCCGGCGAGGTTTCCAAGGATGAACAGGAAAAATTTTTGAAATTTGAATACCAAATCATAAATTTGCAAAATCTTCTTGGCAACCACAGAATTTTTTCAAATTTTTTCGCCCTGATTGAGGCTAATACTCATACCGGCGTATATTACAAATCTTTAAACCTTGACGCCTTAAAAAGGTTGGTCATTTTTCAAGTCGTTGCCTCTTCTTACCAAACCATGGCGGAGCAGCTTTTGGCGTATGAGAAGATGCCGGAAGTCGCCAGTTATAAGGTTGACTCTCTGCGTTTGGGAGAGAACGGCACGGTAGAAGCGGCCGTGAATATAATCGTCAAGCACGAGGTATTTCGTTAGCCATAATTGCCGGATAGTTTATAAAGACAATGAAAGGGTCAACAGTAAGGTTTGTGAATCTCTCTTTGAGCTTGGTGCTCCTGGCGTCCACCATCCTGGTTTATAATGCCTTGATAAAGCCGGCTTATACGGACGTTAACATCCTGCGGGGCGGCCTTGCCTCGCGTTCGGATCTGCTTAGGGATCAGCGCAAGATAGTTGAACAGGTTAAGAATCTTCTTGCTCAATACCAGGGTTTGTCCGGCCCGCAAAAGGCGATATCCATTGCTCTGCCGCAGATCGAGGAATTCCCGACTCTCGTGAATCAGTTGCGCTCCCGAGCCGAGGCCTCCGGCCTTCTTCTTGAATCAATAAATTTCCAGCCGCTTACTTTTCAATCTTCCGAAAGCAAAGATAAAAGCAAGCAAGAAATACCCAAAATGGCGACTGTTCAGATATCGCTTCAGCTCCGCGGGTCTTATGCCGCCGTGAAAGCGCTTATCCAATCGCTTGAAGCCAACGTGAGAATTATGGACATGGTTTCTTTAAATGTCGCGACTTCGCCGACTGGCGGTTCAAATTACGGATACAAACTGGTCGTAAACACTTATTATCAAACAATCTGACTTACAACCAACAACTTACAACTAATGACTAAAACTGTTGTTTGTTGTAAGTCATAAGTTGTAAGTCACGAAAATATGGCCATAGTTTTTGAAGAACCGAAACGCTCCATCAATTGGCTGCGCGTAATCAGCTATACAGCCGCCGCCGGTTTTGTCGGCTTCGCGATTTATTATCTTTTCTTCGCGTCGTCTCCAAAATTTGACGTGATTCTGCCGGTCGAGCTTGAACGCGCGACCCAGATTTCAACCATAGAATTTATAGACCCATCGGTAGTACTAAACAGCGCCGCCTTTAAGCGCTTGCAGGGATACGCGGATACGCCTTCGGTCGGTGCCTTAGGAAGGCCGGATCCGTTCGCGCCCTTGCAGCCGAAGTAGAATTTTATACGCACATGAGAGGAACTGATTTGCTAAAAGCTCTGGTTGAGGAGGAATTATTAACCAAGGCGGAAGCGGACAAAATCCTGCGTGAGGCGCAGGCGACTTCGCGCGAAGCCGAGGAAGTTATTTACGGCAGGAATATAATCTCCGAAGAGGAAGTTGCCAAAGTGAAAAGCCGCGTTTTGAAGATTCCTTGGAAAAAGATAGACGCGGAGAGCGTCAGCGAAGAAGTATTCCGCCTGATACCGGCTGAGAGCGTAAGGACTTACAGAATGGTGCCTCTCTCGCGCGCCAAAGATATGCTTGTGGTGGGCATGGTAAATCCAGACGACCTTTCGGCTGGAGAGGCGCTCCGATTTTTGGCAAAACAGGAGAAGGTGAATTTGGGCGTCTATGTGGCGACCCCGAGCGACATACAGGCGGTGCTCATAAAATTTTCAGCCCTGAACGCGGACATCCAAGCGGCGCTCAAAGCGATGAATCTGGAAGGCGGAGGCGCTTCGCTTTTCCAAAAAATCACAAGACTTGAAGAAAGTTCTGGTTCGGCGAGCGACGCGCCCGTGATACGGATTGTCGCTTCACTGCTAAAGGAAGCGGTGAATCTCCAGGCATCCGATATTCATATAGAACCGGAGCGGCATAAGACGCGGGTCAGGTTCAGAATGAACGGCGCGTTGGAGGAATACGCGGTGTTCCCGCCGGATTTGAGCCAGCCGGTAATCGCGCGTGTCAAAGTAATCGCCAATTTAAAACTTGATGAATCGCGCATCCCGCAGGACGGCCGTTTCAGAACGGTGATTTTTGAGAAAGAAATAGATTTTCGCGTCGCGACCTTTCCCACTCCGCAGGGGGAAAAAATTGCCTTGAGAGTTCTTGATCCGGCGATAGGATTGAAGACGCTTGATGAAATCGGCGTTATCGGCAGGAGCGCGGAATTACTCACCGCCGCCATTAAAAAACCATACGGCATGGTGCTTTTGACCGGGCCAACCGGTTCGGGAAAAACCACGACTCTTTACGCTTTGATGCGGATTTTAAACCAGGATTCGGTGAATGTCGTAAGCTTGGAAGATCCGGTTGAATACACCATTGACGGCGTAAACCAGTCCCAAGTTAAGCCGGAGATCGGCTACGACTTTGCCTCCGGTCTCCGGCAGATCCTCCGTCAGGATCCTGATGTCATCATGGTCGGCGAGATACGCGACAGCGAAACCGCAGGGCTCGCGGTGCACGCCGCGCTAACCGGCCACGTGATGCTTTCCACTTTGCATACCAACAACGCCGCCGGGGTCATACCGCGGCTCATGGATATGGGCGTTTCACCGTTCCTACTGCCGCCTTCTTTGAATGTAATGGCCGCGCAGCGGCTTGTGGCGCGGCTCTGCGAGCATTGCAAAAAGGAGAAAGACGCGCCGCCTTCGGTGGAGGCGATAATCAAGAGGGAACTTTCCAGGATGCCGCCGGCCGTAGCCGCAAAATACGGGGCGCCTTACAAAATTTTTTCCGCTCCCGGATGCGGCCGCTGCAAGGGCAAGGGCGTTTCCGGCCGCATAGCTATCTTTGAAGTTTTTGAAATGACGCGCGAACTCGCGGAGATTATTTTGAGTTCTTCGCCCAACGTAAACAGGATTACGGATGAGACCAGGCGCCAGGGCATGATCACTCTGCGCCAGGACGGAATTCTAAAGGCCTTAAGCGGCGTTGTTTCAATAGAAGAAGTGCTCCGGGAGACGGAGGAAGTGTGATATAATATTATCATCGAATAGCGAATCTATTACGCCTGCCTGCCTGCCGGCAGGCAGGAATTTACGAATGAATTCCGATTGAAGGATTCGTACATTCGTACAAAATTCGTAATTCGTTGATGGATCACAACGAACATGGATGATTTTAAGGCAAAACTTCGGGAATTGATGCTGCTTACGGCGCGGCAGAACGCCTCCGATCTGCACATCGGGGTGGGCAAGAAACCCACTTTGAGGATTGATGGGTTTCTTGTGCCGATAGAGAAGGAACCGGTCGTGACTCCGGAGACGGCCGAAGGGCTGGTTTATGCCCTGCTTACGCCGGAGCAAAAGGAGGAATTTACGGCGAAGAAAGAGATTGATTTTTCTTTTGCTTTTGAGGATAAGGCGCGCTTCAGGGTGAACACTTTCATTCAGCGCGGCTTTAAAGCCGCTGCTTTGCGTTTGATTCCGAGCCAGATACGCACGATTGAGCAGCTGAATCTTCCTACTATAGTCAAGGATTTCACCAAGCTTTCCCAAGGATTCGTTTTGGTGGTCGGACCGGCCGGCCACGGCAAATCAACTACGCTCGCCGCCATTTTGGATGAGATCAACCATAAGCGCACCGAGCACATTATTACGGTGGAGGACCCAATAGAATATCTTTTTGTGCAGGATCGGTGTCTTGTATCCCAGCGCGAGGTGCGCTCCGACACTTTGGGCTTCCATCACGCGTTGCACTCCATTTTGCGCCAGGATCCGGACGTGATCATGATAGGCGAGATGCGCGATCCGCAATCAATCGCCACGGCGATGACCGCGGCCGAAACCGGCCACCTTGTTTTTTCAACACTGCACACCAATTCCGCTTCGCAGACAATAGACCGCATTATTGACAGTTTTCCTCCGGC
>CAYJCQ010000062.1:0-4917 GCA_964368725.1 uncultured Candidatus Saccharibacteria bacterium | reverse complement strand
TCAACTTCCTCTGCGATCACTCCGGGGGGCTTGTCGGATTCAACTTAACCGATGCTTTCGTGGATATTCGGGTCAAACTTATTGCCGACGGTAACGGCCATACGCTCCAATCCGCGTTTCTTCAAAACGTCTTCAATCTGGGTGCGGATCATATAAATTCCCCTTAACACGCCCGCCCTGGAACTTTCGCCCTGCGAAAATTCGGGCGGCCCTGCTGATTTAGCCTCTTTTTCCAAAACCGAAATGGCAAGGTCAAAATTATCAAGCACCGGGATGAAATCGCCGAGTAAATCCGCGGCGCTTAAACGGATAATCTCCGCAAAACGCTTGGCTTCGTCTTTCTGATAATTTATCAGGTCGGCCTTCGCTCTTTTCCATCCGTTCAAATATTCATCGCGCGCTTTCTCGCAAGCTTCAAGCTTTTCTCTATACTCCTTCGCCTCATCAGCAATGTCTAACTGTTTTACTTCTTCGCTCTCTTTTTTGTCATCATCATCGGCCATAGTCATAGTATTATATCTTATTCTTTAATTCTCTCCTTTAAAGTCATAAATAAATTCAGCCCGCGCTCGTAATCCATGCGCTTCGGGCCGACGGCGGCGAAAAGGAATTTGCCGCTTCCGACGCTCAAAACTTCCGCGATCACGGAAAGATTTTTGCTTTTAGTAATGGGGCTCCTGCCTATAAAGACACGGGGTTCCTCGCCGGTAAGGAAATCCATCAAAACATCCATGCGTTCGTCCAGCCGCTCGAAATCCTGGATTATCCCGCACGCTTCCTTAAAATCGGTAAACCAACCATCTTCAGCCAGCCGCCCAAACAACTCGTCAAGGCCGCTCTTGTAAACCGCCCTGCCTGAAGGAGCGTAACCAACGCCCAATACAGAGAGCTCTTGCGCGAAGTTATCCACGAAATCATCAAAATATCCTTTTGAAAATTCTTCTATCAGGGCGCGCGCCGACCGCGCGTATGAGTTTTTTTCTCCGGCGGCAAACCGCGTTCCGATCCGCCGAACCAGAAACTGGTACCCCCTGTCGGTTGGCACCCGTCCGGCTGAAGTATGCGGCTGCTCAAGATAGTTCCCTTCCGTAAGAGCATGGAGTTCGTTTCTTACGGTAGCATCCTTAATATTCCAATTATATTTTTTTGCGAGAGAACGCGAACTGACCGGCGCGCCGGTTTCAATAAATTCCTTAATAACCGCTTCTAGAATCGCGGCTGTTCTCAAAGTCATTATCATTATTATGGTCATGATAGGCTAGTTAGCACTCCCGTGTCAAGAGTGCTAATAGAAACCCAATCCTCAGAAAGGCCCGTCTTAGGCATCGGGCCAGAACTTCGGTCTATTGGACAAAAAGCAAGCCGCGCTGTAGAGTATCTAAAGTTCGCAGAGATCAAATCCGGCTCATACGACAAAGAAAGGAGATGGCTTTGGGCCTATTCGGTAGAAAGCAGCCACCAGCAAAACGGGTTCCGCGAACGGCAGGCGCGCCTAAAGCGCCCAAACCCGCTCCGGAACCGTCAGTGGCCCAGCTCAATGCCGCAACGAATGTCCAGGGGGTAACCGTCTTCGGATACGGATGCCCCGGTTCAATCTGGAACGACAGCAAGTCTAGAGTGACTGTCATGGTTTTCCGGATAATAACTGAAGACGAAAGACAGACCGGATCGTTACCGATTGATTTCTTCATACTTGAACCGGGCGAAGAGAAACATCTGAAGATGATCTCAAGGCATCACCGCTTCTTCATCTGGAGCGAACAAGGAGAGATCTGCGCTAGAATCACGCCGGTTCAGAACGGCACGCCGCAGAATCGGGACTTTCCCCCGCCGCAAGCGGCAGCAACATAAATTCTCTACGAACGCTCTTTTCACGAATCCCCCGCAGCCGAAAAAGCTGCGGTTTTTGTTTGAATATCGTCTATACTAAATACAGGCGAATCATGAATATCCTGATTGACATAAGATTGCTTGGCCGGGGAGGATTATCCGGAATAGAAGAATATACCCGCCAAGTCGTGAACAATCTTTTGGAGGCGGGCGGCGAAAACAAGTATTTTCTTTTCTATAACGGCCTGCGCAAAAAAAACTTGCCCGAGGAGTGGCTTAACAGAGAAAATACCGAGATTATTGACTGGAAAATACCGAACCGCCTTTTAGATGCCTGCTCGCGTTTTTTGGCCATGCCCGCCATTGACCGAGTTGTGAAAACCGATGTTGTCTTCAGCCCGCATTTCAATATACTCAAAACCGCCCAAGCGCCGCACATAATCACTTTTCACGATCTTTCTTTTATTCACCATCCTTACTTTTTCCGCGCGCGGGACAAATTCTGGAATTGGCTCCAAAATTATAAAAAGCAAGCCGCCGGCGCGCATATAATAGCTGATTCCGAGTTTACCAAACGCGATCTTATAAGTACTCTCGGATTGCGCGCGGAAAAAATAACCGTGGTTTACCCGGGCATAGAGGCGAATTTACGCCGCTTAAGCGCGAACGACGCCGGGCTCCAAATATTCCGCCTAAAGTACGGGCTTACTAAACCATACATACTATATCTTGGCACGCTGGAACCAAGGAAAAACGTCACCGCCGCGATTCTGGCGTTCAATTTGGTTAAAAAAGAGCCAAAATTCAAGGATTTAAAACTTGTGCTCGCCGGACGCCCGGGCTGGCTCTACAAAGACATTTTAAAGACAATTGCCGTCTCGCCTTACAAAGCGGATATAGTCCGGCTCGGGCCGGTGGAAAACTCGGAAAAGGTTTTCCTTTATAATGGAGCTAGTGTATTTATATACCCTTCTTTTTTTGAGGGCTTTGGATTTCCTCCGCTTGAAGCTCAAGCGTGCGGCGTGCCCGTCGTAATATCCGACCGGACTTCGTTTGCGGAAACCATAGGAGAAAGCGGTATACGCGTAAATCCGTGGCGCGTAAACGAACTCGCTCAGGCAATAGATTCACTGATTAAAAACTCCGAAACGAAAGAAAAATTCCGCCTAAGAGGCGACAAGAACGCAGCGCGCTTCTCATGGAAGAATACGGCGCTGGAACTTTTAAGAATCTTTGAAACAAACAATGCCAAGTAAACGCGTATATCTTGATATAATGCCGCCGGACCGCAAAAAATCGGCAAGCCGCGCTTTTTTCAGGCGCGCCGAAGCGGAACCGGTTCCAAAAATAGTTTTCCGCGAACCCAAAGCCGCGCCCAAAACGCTGCGAATCTTCGGCGCCGTCACTCTGGCAACGCTTACGATCGCGATCACATTCTCCGCCATCGGCTACGTTGACCTTAAGAAGCGCGTAACCGCTTCAGCCCCGCTCATATACGAAAAACTCAATGAAGCGAAAGAAGCTCTCACCCGCCTTGAAACCGCCAAGGCGAAAGATTCTTTCGCGTCAGTCGGCGCCGAAGTCGCGGCACTGCGCGGCAAGGCCGAACGCTACGGATTGCTCCGGATTTCCGAACTGTGGAGTTCCGCGCTTCCAAAACTCAAGGCCGTCCCGGAAACATTCCGCAATCTCGCGCTTTTAAGCCAGGCCGGCTTTGAGCTGGCGGCTGACATCGAGGATCTGAAGGAAAACGGATTCCGCTGGTTCACGCACCAAAAAGGCGGCCATTTGATCGCCAACCTTAAAGATCTTAAAGACGGCGTTGATGAAATTCTATCGCTTGCGGCTTTCTTCCAAAATCAGGGAGTTGAGCTCGGCTATCCTTTGGGCGGCGACTTTTTGAGTTTAAATGCTAACCTCTATCAGACCCAGCGCTTTTTGGAAACGCTTGTTAATTTTCTGAATGATGACCGCGAGAAGCGTATCCTGGTTTTTTTCCAAAATCCTTCGGAGCTGCGTCCGGCCGGAGGGTTTCTCGGCAGTTACGCGGAAGTCGCGATCAATAAAAACGGCCTCCGGGAGATAACGGTCTGGGACGTCTACGATCCTGACGGCCAGCTTGAGGTGAAAACCATACCGCCCAGAGAACTCCAGGAGATCACGCCGCGCTGGGGGGCGCGCGACGCCAATTGGTTCTTTGATTTTCCGGCTTCGGCCAAAAAAACGCTTTCGCTTCTTGAACAATCAAAAATTTATCAGGAGAGAGGCGCGACTTTTGAAGGGGCAATCGCGATCAACATAGATGTTATTAAAACCATTCTTGAAGTTGTGGGGCCGATTGAACTGCCCGAATACAATCTCACCATAAGCGGCGCCAACGTCCTTGAGGCAATCCAAAAGGAAGTCGAATCCGGCCGCGACAACAAGGCGGGCGAACCAAAACGGATACTCAAAGTGCTGACGCCGCTGCTCTTCCAGGAGCTCGCTACTTTAAGCGGGGAAGAAAAAGCAGCGCTCTTTAAATCTCTTGAAAACCACTTATCGTCCAAGGATGTCCTGTTTTACTTTAAAGACATAGAAATGGAAAATTATTTTGAGAATCTGGGCGTTGCCGGAGAAGTCGCGGCTCTGCCGCAGGGATTCTCCGGCGACTATCTCGCGGTCGTCTCCGCAAACATAGGCGGAGGCAAAAGCGACGCCTATATATCGCAAAAGATCAAACTCTCTTCAAAGATTGATCCCGAAGGCCGCGTTGATAATTATCTGGTAATAGAAAAACGCCATGACGGGGACCGGGCCAAGGACAAATGGCACCGCGCGCCCAATTCAAGCTATGTCAGGGTGTTTACTCCACGCGGCTCACGGCTCGTTTATCTTAACGGCAACGAAAAAAAGACGATAAAACCGCTGGTTGACTACGGAGCCGGCGCCTACGTCATTGACTCTGACCTTGAAGCGATTGAGAACACCAGAAAAGAAATTCCCGAATTCGGTTCCGAACAATCCGAAGAATCGGATAAGACCGTCTTCGGCAACTGGTTTAAGGTTCTGCGCGGAGAAACCAAAAAACTGGAACTCCAGTACTGG
>CAYJCQ010000061.1:0-5013 GCA_964368725.1 uncultured Candidatus Saccharibacteria bacterium | reverse complement strand
CGCGGACGCTTCCGGGAACGGCAACACCGGAACGCTTACAAACGGCCCAGTATGGAGCGCAAGCTGCGTTTCCGGCTCCTGCCTTTCTTTTGACGGCTCAAACGACTATGCAAGCATTCTAAATTCCTCATCATTGAATATCACCAATGCTTTAACCCTTGCCGCCTGGGTAAATTACACGGATAACGGCGCGGCACAGCATATTCTTTCAAAAATCAAAGCCGTCGGCTCCCATACCTCGCCCTACTTTGACTGGAGTTTGCATTTTCTTGACGTTACCGGAACTTCCGGCCGGCCGCGCTTCTGGGTTACGACAAACAGCTCCGGGAAGTCAGTACAGTCAGCCGCAACCGTCGGCAGCGGCTGGCACCATATTGCCGGCACCTATGACGGCTCAACACTCACTATATATGTAGACGGCGTGCCTCAAGGAACCGCAGCCGCCTCTGGCGCGATTACGAATTACGGCCAGCCGGCCTACATCGGAACCAATGGAAGCATCACTGAAGCTTGGAAAGGATTGCTTGACGATGCACGCGTCTATAACAGGGCTCTTACCGCATCTGAAGTCGCAACGCTTGCCAACCAACAGCCGCCGTCAACCCCGATTCTCTCTATTTTACCCATCTCACTTTCCTTTTCCGCAACCGCAGGAGGCTCCAACCCTGCTTCTCAGACATTGAATATCTCCAACACCGGCGGCGGAACAATGAACTGGACTGCGACTGACAACCAGACATGGCTTTCGGTTTCTCCGACTTCGGGAACTAACAATGGAAGCGTAACCGTGTCCACTAATATCTCCGGCCTTGCGGCGGGAACGTATTCAGGAACAATTACCGTAACCGCAACCGGAGCGGCCGGCAGCCCTGCCGCTATTCAGGTTACTCTAAACGTTGCCTCTCCTCCGCCTCCTGGCGGGTTCCCGACCTTCCAACACGTAACTATTGATGCAAACGGGCCGCAGAATATAGAGGTGAGCGCGGTAGCCGATATTGATAAAGACGGATTTACTGATGTGCTTATCGGAGGAGCGGTTTCAGTAACAACTGATCTTGTTTGGTATAAAAGTTCCGGGCAAAGTAGCGTATGGAACAAAAATGTTATTAAATCCGGAGGAAAATGGGCTGTTGATGGGAAGGCCGGTGATATTGATAAAGATGGAGATATTGATGTTTTGGTATCTGACTGGTACCAGAGCAACAGATTAGAGTGGCATGCAAATTTGAACGGAACAGGAACAAGCTGGGGTCCGGAATCCCCGATACCGCTAAGCAAACGCATGCATGAAGTATACCTCCAGGATTATGACAAAGACGGCGACCTGGACATTGCCGCGCGCTCGCAGACCTTGTTCAACGAAAACAACGGACATCAAATCTACATCCATCGGCAGGAGACGCCGACGACTTGGACGCTCATATCTCCTCTTATACAGACCGAGACCGGAGAAGGGCTTGCGAGCGGAGACATTGACGGCGACGGCTATCTTGATCTTGCGGTTGGCAGGAGGTGGTACAAAAATCCAGGGAGCAACATCCTGCAGCCATGGCCGGAATATATCTTCGCGCCGTCCTCATGGACCTGGCAGGATGTCCAGGTTGCGATCGGCGATGTAAACAACGACGGCGATCCGGATATCGTCGTGGTGCCTGCGGAGTCGGCGGGAAAAACATACAAGATTTCGTGGTTTGAAGCGCCTCCGAATCCGACGCAAACTCCATGGACAGAACACGTTGTCGACAGCAGTGTTGAAGCAGTCCACCATGGCTTGCAGATAGCAGATGCTGATTTAGACGGAGACCTTGATATTTACACTTCAGAGATGAATACAGGAGCAAATCCTGACGAGGTCAAAGTATATGAAAATAAAGTTAATACTGGACAGCTTACTAACTGGAACAAGTTTGTTATTGATACTATTGGATCCCACAGCATAGATGTTCTTGATTTTGACAACGACGGGGACATCGATTTCATTGGAGCAAACTTCAACAATAACGATGTTGACCTTTGGGTAAACCAACTCTCTGTCGCCCCGGCCCAGATCCCTGCCGCGCCATCCAATCTTGCGCTTTCAAACATCCAGTTCAACCGTATCACCCTGAACTGGCAGGATAATTCCACTAACGAATCCGGATTTAAGATTGAACGAAGCGTAATCAATAACCAGAATTACCAAGAAATCGCGCAGGTAGGGGCAAATTTAGTCGCTTACAACGATTTATCCGTCGGCCCGGGGCAGACCTATTACTACCGCGTGCGCGCCTGGAATACGGCAGGCAACTCCGGCTATTCAAACGAAGCGTCCGCGACAACGCCGAATATCCAGACGCCTATTCTTTCCGTTTCTCCATCTTCTCTTCCGTTTACCGCAACCGCCGGCGGCTCAAACCCTGCTTCCCAGACATTGAATATCTCAAACACCGGAGGCGGAACAATGAATTGGACCACGACCGATACCGCCTCCTGGCTTACCCTTTCGCCAACGTCAGGAACAAATAGCGGAAGCATAACTGTTTCCGCAAATATCTCTGGCCTTGCGGCAGGAACATATCCAGCGGCAATTACGGTAACCGCGACAGGAGTAGCCGGAAGTCCGGCGACGATTCAGGTGATGCTGATTGTCTCCGGCGGAGGCACCACGTACTCTTGCAACAACTCTTTCTACGTTGATCCGGTAAACGGCAACGATGCGTGGCCGGGAACTTCGGCCCAGCCGTGGAAGACGCTTGCGACTGTCGTCCAAAACTATGTCAAAAGTTTTTCAGATCCGCAACTGACTCAAGCGCAGAATCCAAACGGTCCGGTGCAAGCCGGCGACTGCATCAAGTTGCGCAACGGTACGCACGCGGCCGTGAGAGTTTCGGATCTTTATAATTCGTCCAAGATTACAATTGAGTCGGATATTGGCCACACGCCGATTGTGCAGGGATTTAAGTTTACCGGCGCCACCAACTGGCGAATTGCCAACGTTAAAGTCGTCGGCTGCACGGGCGCTTACGGAATCCAGTTTGTGACAAACCAAGGAGATGTGGTTCAGGATGTTGATGCAATCGGCAACACGGTGGTGACATACGATTATCCGGATATCAACACCGCTCTTCAAAATATACCGAAAACCCAATGGGGGAGTTTGTGTAGCGGTATTCAAATATCCGGTCAAAACTCAAACGTCATAGGAAACACGATCAAATACGTCGTTTCAGGCATCAGCGACATAAAAAGCAACAGCATTATTAAAGGAAATTTAATCCAAGGATTAAGCAAGGACGGCATCAACGCTAATGGGCCGAATGTAACCATTATTGAAAATAAAATATTGGATTCTGTTGATGACGGGACTGCCCAACATTTGGATGCGATTCAAATTCATGCGGGAGGAAGCCCTTGCAATTGCACAAATTATACGATTGCATATAACGAGATTATTTCTAATACACAAGGCAAAAACCGTCTCTATCAACGTTCGGTTCAGGGTATTACCGATTTTGGAATGCCGCCGTATAGCAACTGGAAAGTATTTAACAACAAAGTTCTTAACCTTACCGGCAACCGGCACGGCATCGCGCTCCAAAATTCAAGCGGTGGAAACGTAGTAGTTAATAATACCGTCTATGGATTTTTGAACACCGGCGCGGGCACAAGCTGTCCGAATAACAATATTTTCGGAAATCTTTTGGTCGGCGATCCAAATTGCCCAAGCTGGATTCTCGTTAATGGTACAAATAATGTTGTTCAAAACAATCTTGCGACACAGATATTGGGCAATACCGGAGGCAACGCCAATATAACGCTTGATATTGATCCGACCGAGCACACCGTTGATTTTAGCAACCTTGATTTTCATCTCATTCAGTCCTCGGCCGCCGTCAATACGGGCATCAAAACAAACGCGCCGCCGGATGATTTGGATAAGAAGATCCGCGACACGAATCCTGACGTAGGTTCGTACGAATACCTTGGCCAGCCGCCTTCAACTCCAATTCTCTCCGTCTCTCCTCTTTCATTCTCCTTTACCGCAACCCAAGGCGGTTCAAACCCTGCAAACCAAACTCTTTCTGTATCCAACACCGGAGGCGGAACGATGAATTGGACCGTAAGCGACAACGCAAGCTGGCTTACGCTTTCGCCGACTTCGGGAACCAATAGCGGATCAGTCGTCGCGT
Organism: uncultured Candidatus Saccharibacteria bacterium; assembly: GCA_964368725.1. GTDB lineage: Bacteria > Patescibacteriota > Minisyncoccia > UBA6257 > 1-14-0-10-40-38 > CAYJCQ01. Next base: position 844 of record CAYJCQ010000061.1, on the reverse strand, counting down.
CCGTAAATATCTCCGGCCTTGCGGCGGCTACATACACCGGAACAATCACCGTAACTGCGACAGGGGCCGTCAACAGTCCGGCAACGATTCCGGTTACGCTTACCGTCGTATCAACTCCGCCGGGACAAGTTCCACTTGCACCTTCAAATCTCACGGCGACTTTTGTTCAGGGCACAACTCCTCGCGTAACTCTGAATTGGATTAACGATGATCCGGGTAACACCGCTTCAATTGAGGTTGAGCGCAGTAATACGAGCTCATCTTCTGGATTCAGCCAAGTCGCCTCAATCGCGGGAAATTCCGTTGCCTACAACGACCTTACGGTTTCCTTGAATACAAATTATTGGTATAGAGTGCGCGCCTGCAATGCCAATGGCTGTTCCGCCTATTCAAACGTTGTTTCTGTTTCTACAACCTCCGGGGGAGGCGGGCAGGCGCCAACCGCTTACTGGGCTTTTGACGAAGGGTCGGGAACGGCCGCTAACGACTCGTCAGGTAATGGGAACACCGGAACGCTTGTAAACGGCCCTTCGTGGCTCACGTCTTCTTCCTGTAAAGTAAGCAACTGTCTTTCCTTTGACGGAACGAACGATTACGTGAAAGTCACGACGAAAAACACCGTTCCTGTTTCAAATAATTCCGCCTACTCGGTCGCGTTCTGGGTGAATGCCTCAAGCGGCCAGTCGGACAAGCGGGTCTACTCTGAAGGCCACAACACGAACGGCAATCCGCTCTTTACTCTAGGAACCGGCTCGGGCACTGGCTCTGTAACCAATAAACTCCGGGTGTTTTTAAGGAATGACTCGGGTATTGGTATCATCGGACAAAACTCCGTACGGGACGC
>CAYJCQ010000060.1:0-5037 GCA_964368725.1 uncultured Candidatus Saccharibacteria bacterium | reverse complement strand
TTTTTGTTTTGGACGACGGCATGGAATGCGATCAGGATATGGGCAACTACGAAAGATTTTTAAACACGAACCTGCCTAAAGAAAATTACATGACTACAGGAAGCATTTATCTTTCGGTCATCAACCGCGAACGCAATCTTGAATACGGCGGCCGGTGCGTTGAGGTGGTCCCGCATATTCCTCTTGAAGTCATCTCGCGCATAGATAAAGCGGCTCACCGCGCAAAGGCAGATATCGTAACAATTGAGATCGGCGGCACGGTCGGCGAATACCAGAACATACTTTTCCTGGAAGCAGTCAGAATGCTCAAGCTTAAAAAGCCGGATGACGTGCTTTTGGTATTGGTAAGTTATCTGCCGATTTTAAACAAAGACAATGAATTAAAGACCAAGCCGACTCAATACGCCGTGCGCTCTTTGAATGCCGCCGGACTCCAGCCGGATATCGTGATAGCGCGCGCCGCTTTGCCGCTTGATAAAAGGCGCAAAGAAAAAATCGCGGTTAACTGCAATATTCATGAGAACGATGTCATTTCCGCGCCTGACGTGGAAAGCATCTATGAAGTTCCGGTTAATTTTGAGAGAGACAATTTAAGCGGCGTGATTTTGGAACGGCTGAAGTTAAAACCTAAGAGGCGCGATATGAAAGAATGGCAGTCGTTCGTGAAACGCATCAAAAATTCCAAAAAACCGGTAAGAATAGGCATGGTAGGCAAGTATTTCGGCAGCGGCAGTTTCACGCTCGCGGATTCCTATATATCGGTAATTGAGGCAGTCAAGCATGCGTCATACGCTTTGAATCGGAAGCCGGAAATTACTTGGATTGACGCCGCGGAATTCAACCCGGAAGAGAATAAATCCTACCGAAGCGCATTAAATAAGTTAAAGAATTTTGACGGCATAATCGTCCCGGGCGGTTTTGGCAGCCGAGCGGTTGAAGGCATTATTCAGGCAATCCGCTTTGTCCGCGAAAACAAAATTCCTTACTTTGGCCTCTGCTACGGCATGCAGCTCGCGACAGTTGAATTCGCAAGGCATATCGCCGGACTCGCCGACGCGGACACAACCGAAATTGACCAGAAAACTCCGCATCCGGTAATTGACATCTTACCCGAGCAAAAGAAAAACCTTGAACTTAAAAACTACGGCGCTACCATGAGATTGGGCGCATATGACGCCTACTTAAAAAAAGGTAGTATCGCTCATACCGCTTACGCCTGCCATAATTCAAAATTCCTGATTCATAATTCACGCGCATCAGAACGCCACCGCCACCGCTATGAAGTAAATCCCGAATACATTAATCGTTTGGAGCGCAAGGGATTAATTTTCTCCGGCTACTCAAAGGACCGCCGTCTCATGGAAATCGCCGAACTCCCCCGCAATAAACATCCGTTTTTCCTCGGCACTCAATACCACCCGGAGTTTAAAAGCAGACCGTTAAGTCCGCATCCGTTATTTTTGGAATTTATAAAAGCATCTATCAAAAAATAGCCGCCTCGGCTCCGTAGAGCCCAGACGGCGTGATGTCAGGAATTACTTTGAAACGGCGAAAGTGAGCGCGTTTACGGTGAAACTGCTGTGCGAGACGAGGCAGGTGCTGCAGAGCCACGGATTCATCCAGTCGGAACGGATCGGACGAAAGACGATCTCCTCGCCGCAGTTGGCGGCGATTATCTGATCCAGCTCCGGCTTCCGCGTCGTATCCACCAAATGGATTTTTCTCACGAACGAGTTCCCCTTTCCTGATTAATAAAAAAGCGCCCCATGCTCTCTTTTATAAATGTAATGATAGATGAAATAAACCCGTAAGTCAATAATCTACTCGTATCTAAGCGCTTCAATCGGGTCTTTTTTGGCCGCCTGACGGGCCGGGTAGATGCCGAAAATTAAACCGGTCAAAGTTGAAACCGCGAGCGCGAGTAAAATCGCCTGCGGAGGAAGCGCAAAAATCCATCCGGTGGGTAAGACGTTGATTAAAACGGTATATAGCCCGGCTGTAAGCAAACCGCCAAACAGCGTGCCCGCCGCTCCGCCCAGGGCGGTCAGAAGCACTGCTTCAAACAAAAATTGTTTCAAGACGTCAAAATCTGTAGCCCCAACCGCCTTGCGCAGTCCTATTTCACGAGTGCGCTCAACGACCGAAACAAGCATAATATTCATAATTCCTATGCCGCCCACAACCAATGAAATAAACGCTATTGAGGTCAAAAATACCGTAAGTATGGAAGTTATGTTTCCTAAAAGCGAGAGCGCGTCTTCCTGCGTGCGGATGGTAAAATCATCCTTGTCCGGATCGGTGACGCGGTGATTCTGCCGCAGTACCGCGGTGAGCCGCGACTTGGCAAATTCAATATTGTACGATTCATCCGCCTGCGCGGTAATGACGTTATAATAATCTATTCCCAAAAGCTGTTTTTGGGCGACCGAAAGAGGCACGATGATCAAACTGTCTTGATCAACCCCGAACGGCCCAATACCTTTTTCTTCAAGTACGCCGACAACGCGGAAAGTAAGATGTTTAAGGCGGATCTGTTTGCCGACCGGATCGCGCTCGCCAAAAAGCGCCTTGGCGATTTCCTTGCCGATGACGGCAACGCGATTCAACGAATCGTGATCGGCGCGCGTGAAAAGAGAACCGCGCTCGGTTTTGAAATTTCTGATCGCGAAAAAGTCGTCAGTCGTACCCTCAAAGGTTACGGCGGTGTCATTATTTTCAAAAACCACTTTTGCCTGACCTCGCACCTCGGGAGCGACGCGCGCGATTGACGGCTCTCTCCGGAGAGCGTCGGCGTCGCGCTCAATCAGCGTCTTAATAATCACTCCTTGAACCGAAAGCGGCGAGGAAAATCTTGAACCGCGCGTCGCTCCAGGAACCACAAAGATCAAATTTGAACCGATATTCTGAACTTCCGCTAAAATCAGTTTTTCCGCCGACTTTCCTATGGACATCAGCAGGACAACCGAGGCAACGCCGATTACTATGCCGAGCATTGTCAAAAGCGACCTCACGCGGGCGTGCCGGAGGCCGGAGACGGCCGTATTTAAAGCATCTTTAAATTTCATGGTTTTATTTGAAAAATTTCTCCCCGACGCCGTTATCCCGCGGCATCGGCCCGTCAAACTCAACCTTGCCGTCTTTAAGGCGGATCAGTCGTTCCGCGAAAGCTGCTGTGTAGGTCTCGTGAGTCACCAGAATTATCGTCTTACCCTCGCGGTGAAACCGCTTCAAGAGCCCCATAATTTGGCTGCCGGAGGCGGAATCAAGGTTGCCGGTCGGCTCATCCGCGAATATAACGCTGGGGTTTCCCACGATCGCGCGCGCGATAGCAACTCTCTGCTTCTGCCCGCCGGAGAGCTTTCCGGCCTCGGCATCTATTTTTTCCGAAAGGCCGACCGCGCGTATTGCCTCCTCCACCAGGAATCTTCGCTGATGCGCCGGGATTGAATCGTTATAAAGGAGCGGTATCTCAACGTTTTGCGCGACGCTTGATCGCCCAAGCAGATTAAAGGCCTGAAAAACAAAACCCATTTCGCGATTGCGGATTCCCGCGAGTTCACGATTGCTTAAGTTATTTATGGATTTATCAAGAAAGGCGTATGAGCCGGCTGTCGGCCGGTCAAGAAATCCCAGGATATGCATAAGCGTTGACTTGCCGGATCCAGAAGGGCCCATGATTGCCGCGAATTCGCCGCGATCGATTTTCAATGAAATGCCGCGGAGAGCGTCCAACCCGCCGCCTTCTTCCTCGTAACGCTTCCCAAGATTCCGGACTCTGATCATTTTTGATCAGCCCGCCGCGCGCCTATGTTTAAAACTTTCGCGCCTTCGCGAAGCCCAGATAGGATTTCCGCGAGACCGTCCTGGCTGCGGACTCCTATTTTCACTGGAATTTTCTTTGAGGAGGCGCCTGTTATTTCTTCAACGAAAGTTCCCAAATCGTTTTCCAAAATCGCGTATTGGGGAAGAACCAGCGCGGTTTTCTCTACGGTTTGAATCGCGAGATTTGCGGTCAGTCCGCTTTTTACCCGCTCTGCCGCGTCTTGAAATTCAACCGTAATTTTAAAATTCACCACTCCATCAATTATAGTTTCCGCCGGATCTATATGAATCACCAAACCGGTAAATTTTTCTCCCGGAAAAGCGTCAAAGGTTACCGCAACGGGATTCTGGAGGGAAATTTTGCCTATATCAACCTCCGGCACATTTGCCTCTATTTCAAGAGATTCGTTGCGTTGAATCGTTATTACCGGAACGCTTGGCAAAATAATTTCTCCGGCTTTGCTCTCAACGGCCGTTACGATGCCGGAAATCGGCGAACGCAGAATAAATTTGCCCAGCTTAACCTGGATACTTTTAACCGCCGCCTCTCTTTCCGCGAGAACCGCGCGCTCAATCGCGAGTTCTTCTTCGGTAGCTCCGCGTTCGGAAAGCCGATATTCTTCGCGGGCAAGCGTAAGATTCGCTCCTGTCTGTTTTAAGGCATCGCGAGAATTCACGAGCGCGGTATAAACCGATGAAACGCCGGTGCGCGCTTGTGACGTTGAAGTTCTATATCCGTCAATCTGGCTTTGCGTGACAATTCCCCCCGGAGTCGCGCCGTTTAAAAGAATTGCTATTTTATCCAAAAATGATTGAATCCGCAGAAGATCGTTTTCCGTCTCGCTCGCGATTGCTTCCGGATCAGAGGAATTATTTATCAAAGATAAAGAGACGCTCCATTTTGCAAGCAAATTTTCTATAATGATGCGTTCAAGCTCGGCATCGGCTTTAACCTGCGGGTTTACGGTGCCTGCCGTAAGCGTGAACTTCGGCTCGCCGCTCGCTGGATTGGAAAAAAGCTGGTCGATTTTTCCGCGTATGGCGTCATCGGCGGAAACATAAGCATTTCTTATGGCATCAAAAAGCTTGGATTTCGCGCCTGCCTCGGCAGATCCGGCGGCCGCGATTTTCGCGCTCTGAACAGCCAATTCTTCGGCGGGCATCGGCGCTTCAAGTTTGGCAAGACGCGCCTTTTGCGTGGAAACAGCGGTTTTA
>CAYJCQ010000059.1:0-5051 GCA_964368725.1 uncultured Candidatus Saccharibacteria bacterium | reverse complement strand
GGGAGCTTCCTTCCCTTCGAGCTCGATCATATTAATCCGATCTTCGGTGCCGGAAACAAAAGTGACAAGCTCAAAATCGCTTTGTGATTGGAGGGCGTCCGGATTCACAATAAACTCGCCGGTGCTCTTTTTCTTTAAAATTTTTACGCCGGCTACTGGTCCAGCCCAAGGCACTGGAGAGATGGCGAGCGCGGCCGAGGCGGTGAGCAATGAGAGAAAGTCCGGATCGCTTTTCTCGTCAATGGAGAGAACCGTCACTACCACTTGCACGTCGCGGCGCAGACGGTGATCAAAAAGCGGCCGAATGGTGCGGTCAATGACGCGACCGGAGAGAATCGCCTCTTCGGAGGGCCTGCCTTCGCGGCGGATGAATCGGCTGCCGAAAATTTTTCCGGCGGCGTAAAAGCGCTCTTCGTAATCAACCGTCAGGGGAAAATAATTCGTCTGCTTATCTTCGCGCCCCATGACGACGGATACGAGAACGGTCGTTTCGTCGTACTTGCCGATAACGGCTGAGGTCGCCTGCTCCGCGAGCCGCGACGTCTCAATCGTCAAATTCTTTCCGGCGAAAGTGGTGGTAAATTGTTTGCGGTTCAAATCCATTGGTTTCTGTGTTTTAGGTTTTTAATTTTGAACTTCATCGTTCTTGCTTTTAATCTTCATGAGCATGCGCGGCAGGTCTTCAATTGCTATAAATTTATCCGCCGACTCCTTAAGCTTGCCTGAAGCGCTGCGCGAGAAAGCGGCGACTTCAACTTCACGCCCCAGCCCCCAACGAAGATAATCTATCAAAGGCAGGAAGTCGCCGTCTCCGGTCACTAGGATAATGGTATCCAGGCCGCTTGCCATGCGGATGGAATCAACCGCGAGCCCGACGTCCCAGTCGGCTTTCTTCACTCCGCCGTGATAAATCTGAATGTCCTTCATCCGGAGCTCAAGACCGGATTTCCTGAGCGCTTCAAAAAACGCCGCCTCCCTTCCAGGCAGGGCGGGCAGAGAACTTTCTTCCACGCCTTCGGCGCGCACCACGTAAGCTATTGCCCTAATAAGCTTGCGCCCCGAAGAAAGCTGACGGATAAGTTCGGCGAAATTTACGCGCGAATTATAAAGGTTTTTCGCCGAATGATAGAGGTTTTGAACGTCTATAAAAATGCCTACTCGCTGTTCCTTAAAAGTTGCCATCCTTGCGCGATCTAAAACTTGCGACTGGAAACTCAAAACAATGATTATTTTTAATCTCCAGTTTTTTGGTTTTATCAGTTTATTTTTTTAAATCAAGCTTTTTCACTAACGACGCGTAAATCTTCGGATTGCGCCGCTCAAGATACTGGAGAAAACGCCTGCGCTTGCCTACCATCTGCAAAAGCCCCCTTCTTGAATGATGGTCCTTGGAATGCTTTTTCAGGTGAGCGGTCAGTTCCTCAATGCGTTTTGAAAGCAGGGCGACCTGAACGGCCGCGGAACCGGTATCGGTTTCGTGTATTGAGTGTTCCTTAATGACGGTTTTCTTTTTTCTGGAAGTAAGCATATTTTATATCAACGAATAGCGAATATTATGCGAATTTACGAATACTTTTTAATGATTAGGAAATTCGCAATTGATCCGCTATTCGCTGATCATAACTTCACTTTTTAAGCTTAAGTATGATTCTCTTTTCCGCCCCTTTGACCGCGTCAATCTTGAACTGATACGACTTGCCGGCTTCAAGCCGGGCTTTCATCTCATCTATACTGCCGAATTCAGAAACATGGATAAGCCCCTGTATGTCCGCGTCCAAAGCGACGAAAGCGCCGAACGGATTAAAACGCGTCACCTTGCCGGAAACCTCCGCCCCGGCCTTGTAGCGCTCCTCGACGGTCGCCCACGGATCCGGCTTTAAGGCCTTAAGAGAGAGTGACACGCGTCCTTCCTTAATATCAATTATTTTTGCCTTAACCGCGTCCCCGATTTTAACTATGTCTTTCGGATTGTCTATCAGGCGGTGATCAAGCTCCGAAATGTGTATCAAACCTTCAATCGCCGGTTCGTCCGCGAATTTCATGAAAGCGCCGAAATCGGTCACGCCGGAAATTATGCCGTCCACTACCCCGCCCACCGAATACTTCGCTAGCAATTCTTTGGTATTTTCCTGAATGGTTTCGCGTTCGGATAAAATCAGCTTGTTTGCCCTGGGCTTGAAATCAATGATTTTGACTTTAAGCTCCTCGCCCACAAATTTTTTAAGCTCTTCCAAAATCTTGCCTTTATCGCCGTCGTCAACGCGGGGGTAGTGATCCGCCGACAGCTGGGAAACCGGTATGAACGCTTTGAGCCCGGATACTTCCGAGAGCAGGCCGCCGGAATTAGCTCCAACGATCTTGACCGGGATTATTTCGCCGCGCTCTTTCAAATCTTTGATCGCGTCCCAATTCTTCTGGGCGTCGGCGTCCGAGAGGGAAAGCTCTATATAACCGGAGTTGTTCTCCGGATCAACGACTTTGACCGAGGCCTTGTCGCCCGGCTTCAAACCGTGCAATATTCTTGAGGCGTTTGAAAATTCCAAACCGTAGACAATGCCGGTTCCCAAAGGGCCGAGATCAAAATAAGCGGTCTTGGATGATTTTTCCATCAAAACCGCCTCTGTCAGATCGCCCCGTTTGAGTATCGCGGCCGCCGCCGATCCTTTAAGAAAACCGGCAAGAGGGGAATTTATTTTTCGCTGATTAGCCATGCGGTGATACTGATATTAACGAAAGAGCGCCTTAAAGTCAACTTGAAACCGCGGGGCGAATCTGATAAGATATTCATCACGGAATTAACTTTTATGGTAATCAACTGGTACGGCGAGGGGTGCTTTAAGGTCCAATCCGGCGAAATCTCCATCATGATTGATCCGTTCGGCCCGGAAACCGGCCTGCAGACGCCCCGATCAAAAACAAACGCTGTTTTGAAAACGGCTTCGGAATATCCGCCGCTTTATGAGACGACTGTCGCGACCCTGATTGCGGGCCCGGGGGAATACGATATCCAGGGGATAAAAATCACGGGCTGGCCCGCCGGTGAAAATTCCAAAGGCGGCAAAGAAAGAACCGGCCTCTTGAAAACCGTCTACCGCGTGATTATGGAAGACATAAGTTTGGGCTTCCTGGGAAATCTTTCTGCAATGCCCGCGCCGGAAATAATGGAAGAATTTGGTCAGACGGACGTACTTTTCGCGCCCGCCGGAGGCGAGCCGTTCCTTTCCCAGGAAAACGCCGCCAAACTGATAAAGCAGATAGGGCCCAAAATCGTCGTCGCATCTTTTTTCAAAATCCCGGGGTTAAAGCGCAAAGCGTCAGACGTCAAAGAATTTTTAAAAGAATTGGGCAGGTCTGCCGAGCCGGCGGAAAAACTGGTTCTAAAAAAGAAGGATCTGCCGCCGCAAATGACGGCAGCCGTACTTAAGGCATGATCTTCTTGATAAAAATTTCCGAGTTTTTCAGAAAAATCAGGTCGTCCAGCGAATCGGTGCGCCGGCGCTGGCTTATCGTCTTTACAAGCGGCTCAATAGTAGCGGTTATCGGGCTCTGGCTCATATACATGAACGCGCTGGTTGAACCGGTGATACAAAGAGAAACGGTAGTAATGGCCTCGGCCGAAGAAGCCGGGGTCGCTGATACTTTCGCGGCCGGCATTAAAACAATTGCCCGCGGGGGCGCGGCGCTCGTGGGCGGCGCCTTAGAGTCCCTGCGCGAAGTAATCAATGCTTCGCGCACCGTAACCGTCGACAGGGCGGAAAGGAATTTCATAATAGAAGATCTGGAGCCGATACCGGAAACGCAATTACCTTAATAAGGTATTGAAAAAAACAGTTTATGCCCAACATAGAAAAACGGGAAATCACAACCGAGCTTAAGGAATCCTACCTTGACTACGCCATGTCGGTTATCGTCTCGCGCGCCCTGCCGGACGTGCGCGACGGCCTGAAACCGGTTCAAAGAAGAATTCTTTGGGCTATGTGGGACGGCGGCATCACCGCCCAGGCAAAACTCCGGAAATCCGCCTACGTGGTCGGCGAAACCATGGGCAAGTACCATCCCCACGGAGACATGGCGATTTACGACAGCTTGGTTAGGATGGCGCAGGATTTTTCCCTCCGTTATCCGCTTATTGACGGACAGGGCAATATGGGCTCAATAGACGGCGACTCGGCCGCCGCCCAACGCTACACCGAAACGCGCCTCTCTAAAATTTCCGAAGAGCTTCTTCTGGATGTGGAAAAAGAAACCGTCGACTGGCAGCCGAACTACGACGGCAGCCGCATGGAGCCGAAAGTGCTTCCCGCGAAACTGCCCAACCTGCTTTTAAACGGCGCGATGGGCATAGCAGTCGGCATGGCAACGTCCATTCCGCCTCACAACTTAAAAGAGGTGGTTGATGCCGCGCTCCACCTGATTGATCACCCCAAAGCCAGCGTTTCCGACCTTATGAATTTTGTCCAGGGGCCCGACTTTCCGACCGGAGGCATAATTTACGACCGCAAGGCGATTCTTGAGGCCTATTCCGGCGGCCGCGGCGCGATCACCACTAGAGGAGTATCCGAAGTTAAAGAACGTCCCGGCGCGAAAAACGCCTGGGACATAGTGATAACCGAAATTCCTTATCAGGTGAACAAATCGGAGCTCATTATGAAAATCGCCGAGCTTGTCACTGAAAAAAAAATTGACGGCGTGCGCGACATACGGGACGAATCGGATAAAGACGGCCTGCGGATCGTAATTGAGCTCAAAGGCGACGCCTCGCCGCAGAAGGTCTTAAACCAGCTCTGGAATCACACCGACCTCCAGAAAGATTTTCATCTGAACGTGATTGCTTTGGTAAACGGGCTCCAGCCCCAGGTGCTCTCCTTAAAAGACATCCTCGCCTACTACATAAGCCACCGCGAAGAGGTGGTGCGCCGCCGAGCCGAGTTTGATTTGAGGAAAGCGCGCGAACGGGCTCACATACTGGAAGGGCTTTCAAAGGCGCTTTCGGTCATAGACAAAGTCATTGAGACCATCCCTCCTTCCAAGCTTAGTATTAACAATATACT
>CAYJCQ010000058.1:0-5079 GCA_964368725.1 uncultured Candidatus Saccharibacteria bacterium | reverse complement strand
ATAGATGTCTTTGGCGGTATAAGAGGCGTTTCCGTTATTGCTTTGGGGCACTGATTTCGCCTCGTTTTTACTGGTTTTTTTAGGCATTGAATTATATATTGGCAATAAATAAAACGGCCTTGTTAGGCACATGCAGTATAGCAAAAAGCGCGCTTCTGATCAATCCCCAGATGCTAAAAAATCACCTCATTTTCGCACTCAATTCCTTGACAGAAACGGATTCAATTACTTTGTGAATTTTATTAACTTCCTCGTTCGTAAGCGTCCGTTCAAACGAACGGTAAACGATGCGGAAGGTGTAACTTTTATTTTCGACTCCGAGCTTCGTGTCGTTTTCATATTCGTCGGTTTTTTTGACTTCTTCAACCAAGTCACCGCCTTCTTCACGCACGATTTCATAAAAACGGTTAGGTACAACATCTTTTTTCACGATAAAAGAAATATCGCGAATAACGGACGGATATTTGCTCACTTCCTTGTAACGGCTGTCAATTGATGTGAATTGTTTTGTAATCCTTGGGTCATCAGACCACAAAACGCGGATGTCCGGTATACCCGCCTTCATCATGGCGAGCCGCTCCACGCCGAATCCAAACGCCCAGCCGTTATAAACTTTCGGATCAACGCCCAGATGCTCTAAAGTTGAATCGCGAACGACGCCCGCGCCAACCACTTCAAGCCAATCGTTCCTGAACTTTATCTCAATCTGCGTGCTTGGGTCTGTAAACGGAAACTCATCCTCAAGAAAGCGATATTCTATTTTCGGCCCGAAAACGCCTTTTACAATTTCCGCAAGCACATCCTGCAAATCTTTAAGCCCGATTACTCTATCCGCGCGCTTACACAAATACAGGCCGTCAATTTGATGGAATACCGGGAAATGTTTCCGGTCAATTTCGTCTTTTCGGTACACCTTACCAAAAGCAAATTCTCCTACCCAGCCGCGCTCATTCAACTTATTTCTGGATTTCCGAATCGGCCAAATAGTAAAGCCACATTGAAGTCGTGTGGGTACGGAGAACCCTCTCCGGCGTCATAAAATAAGTGGCGGTTTCTTTCCTGCTCTGGTGGTCTGGCGGAAAATCAAAAAGATCAAAAGCGTTATGAACACTTATCGTCTCCGGAATCTGCGCTACGTCAAAACCGACAAAAAGAGGCAGAGTCAAAATCTTATCAATCACAAACTTAACCGGAGAATTGTGCTTGCGCGTCAAATCAGGAAGAGCAAGGAGTCGCTTCAGGCGCAAAGCGTTAAAATCGTTTCTATCTTGAAGCTCTTTTAATATTTTCTCCTCTTCGGAATCCTTATACAAAATTGACTCGCCTTTTGTATGGGCGGAGCCGAGAAGTGTTCGCTCAAAACGACTATTCTGCATGGAATAAAATTATAGTAACAAACTCTTGAAGCACAAACAAATGTATATAAAAAAATCGCCCTGGTTAGTGGCCGGGCGATTTGCCGTAACTAGAAATGAAGAGAAAGCGGGCGATAAGTTCGTTTGCTTCCCTTTCTTTGCCCTTCCGGGTAAACAAAGCCGCAATGCTTTCAAGCAGCCGAATCCTGGCGCGGATTTCCGGATTGGCCTTGCTCCACTTTCGGAGTTGCCGCGCGCGAAAACGCAATTCCTCCTGCCACATCTTTCTTGTGGACTTCGGGAGTCCGCCTTTTCCTCCTATCTGTAATAGCGTAAGAAGATATAAAGCTGCCGGACTCGCGGGATCCCGGAACGCGCTCCCAATCGAGCGGTGTCTCTTTAACCCGCCTCGGAGCCGTTTCATTGACACCCGCTCTCCTTTCTTTTACAAATTATAGTTTGGTGTTCCGGAAGAGCTGACGAAACTCAAAAAGTTCTCTCTGCAAAGAATTCAATTCCATGCACAAAGCAGGACCGTCAGGGACCTGATAGCACGCCCAGTCAAAATCTTCGTTCATTCTCACGGCAAAGAGGCGCTTATGCAATTCTTCGGTAGCCCTGCGTGTCGTCGGATCGAGCTTCCGAAGAAACGCAAGGTAAGTGCCGCAACGCGCGAAACGGATTGGAGTCCGCCGCCTGATTTCAGAAAACGAAGTACGGATTAAAGCGAATTCCCTGCGGAATTGCGTCGCCGCTTCTTCCGGCGTAAGCTTCCGCAATTCACCAAGCATGATCATGATGCCCCCCTTTCACGCCCGACCACGTCCCAACGAAACTCAACGAACGCTCTCCTGTTTTTTCTCGCCAAGAATTGCTTTTTTCCGGTCTTTGCCGGCCGAGAACCGCACCCACCACGCCGTCCGCTCGCCGCAGACGACGCATCTGCCGATGTTCGGTTCTCCAATAGGACGGATAGTGCCCGGACATTTAGGTTTCGGGCACGGTTTGGGGCCGCTGTCGCCTAGAAACATTGAAGTTGTCCTTTCAACTCCCCTTTTCCCAACTGCGTCCGCACGCGGTAGCGAAAACAAGAACTGGAATAATAATACAATAATTCAATTAAAAAAGCCACTCGGCTGCCTCTGCCGGTGGCTGGTACGAACTTGATACGACGGACTAAAGCCGCTCGCTAAGGAACGATTGGAGGCGCTCGCGGACTACAAAATAAGTCCGCTGGCGCCCCTCGCCGTAATCAGCGTGGAAGAACGCGACAACAGCCGCCTTCGGAAACGCTTCTCTGACTCGCCACTTAGCCCCCAAAAGCAATCCCAATGACTGCACAAGCCCGACCCTGCTGGCTTCCGTATGCATGCAGGGCGCGTGAGCGTAAAGAGCGATGGTGTTAATGCCCTTCCCGAATCGCGCGGCATTAATTTCATCCATAAGGTCATCGTCTATGGTGCTTCCCGGCCGGTTTACGGGCGCTCCTTTCACGAGCCGAAGCGCCCCGCCATGGCGCGGCAGAAGATGAACCAACGGATGCATGCCCGGACGCTGTCCTGCCTGAATGCGCGTGAGATGCTCAAATACATCAAACATCCTATCACCGTCAGAACAAGGAACTGCTATAACGCCTCGACTCTGGTCAAGACGATGTTCTGCGACATCTTCTAATGCGCCACAATCACGAAGTTTACGAATAAGACGCACGTCGTCTGCGGAAAGCGTCGCCATATACCCCTCCCCTTAGGGTTATGCGGACTTGGAAATGACCCGTGCTGAACAAGAGCGTATCAAAAAACGGATAAAATATCAATATTTCTTTAAGTTGATCTCAATCCGTCAAAACTAATAAAATATCCGGAAACGTTGATATCCGGGAATCGCTCCTGTATAACCTCTTTTGCTACGCTATGCACTTGCTCATGTTTTTCAAATTCTTTCGCCTGATCGCCGCCGAATGCTTTTGATCCTCCGAACGCGCCGCAGTCCTCATGGGTCATTAATACCAGCTTTTTGGCGTGGTGCAGTTTTATGGAAAGGCCAATCTGCTTTAAAACAAAATCACGGTCATTCGGATCTGCCGGATCGCCCAAATTCTTGGCCCCGCCGGCGCAAAAAACCGGATCAAAATTTTTATAACCCTGATCTTTTATAAACTCCAGAAAAGCCGGCCAAAAGCGGTTGTCAAAACACCAGATAATGCAGGCGTCGGCGGTGTAATGTTGCCGAGATAAAGCAACCATTAATCTATCAATATATTAATTTCGCTTCCTGGCCTCACTTCAACAAATCCTCCTTCTACTTCAAGCACATCTTCTTTTCCTTCCTCCCCAACAACACGGACCTTACCTTTTTCAATCGGAGTAACCAGAGGAATATGGTTGTCTAAAACCGTGATTTCGCCAAGCGGTGTTTTAACGCTCACCGAAGTCGCGGTTTTCTCAATTGTAGATTGACGCAAAGAAAAAATGCGAAGCTTCATTTGATTACTGTAACAAAATCGCCCAAAAAATCAAAGGCCCTGCCGCGGCGGTGCCACGGTAGGGCCTGTCCCGAGAGAGCTGAAGCTCTTTTTCGGGACTCGAGGTTGCACGCGTTGTGAAAGAACTTCAAACCAGAGGATTCGTGGTGGGAAAAATTTTCGGAATGCCGTGCTCCCGCATCTTTGCGAACAGCGTGGCCCGATGCATGCCGAGAAGTTGTGCCGCCTTCTTACGGTTCCCCCTGGTCAAAAAAAGAGCGTACTGGAGGAATGCCCTCTCGACTGGGTCCAAATAATGCTTCCATTTCTTCCCAGCTCCACGCATAGTTCCCTCTGATGGGAAGACAAGAACGAAAACCCTGGGATCAGTTTCGGGGTTCGCGTTCTCCCCAGCCGCATTCACAGCCGACCGCTCTGACGCCAAGTTCGGTGAAGACATCCTCCCCTCCTTTTCTGTGGGACGAGTTTTTTGTTCCCGAGCACATTCCACTGACCTTCAGTGGAAATCATATCGTACAACGTTTGCCTAAGAAAAGCAACAACCAAAGGCCTACTGTTTCCCGACGGTCGTGATGTCTCCGCGCATATAGAATGCTTCTTCCGGCTTCTCATCATGCCTTCCTTCCAAAATCTCTTTAAACCCCTGTATTGTCTTCTCGCGCGAGACGTACTGGCCTGCTTGACCGGTGAAGTTCTCGGCCACGAAAAACGGCTGGGAAAGAAAACGTTGGATTTTGCGCGCGCGGTTTACGATGAGTTTGTCGCCCTCTGACAATTCCTCCATGCCTAAAATCGCGATAATGTCCTGCAATTCTTTATAGCGCTGTAAAACTCTCTGCACTTCGCGGGCAACACGATAATGTTCTTCTCCTACAATCTTCGGCGTAAGCGCGGTTGAGGTGGAAGCTAATGGATCCACGGCCGGATAAATGCCAATTTCGGTCAAGGCGCGGGAAAGTACGATTGTGGAATCCAAATGCGCGAAAGTGGTCGCCGGAGCCGGATCGGTGATGTCGTCCGCGGGAACATAAATCGCCTGCACCGATGTAATTGATCCTTTTGTGGTAGAAGTGATGCGCTCCTGGAGTTCGCCCATCTCAGTACCTAGTGTTGGCTGGTAGCCCACTGCCGAAGGCATACGGCCAAGCAAGGTTGATACTTCAAGTCCTCCCTGCGAAAAACGGAAAATATTGTCGATGAAAAGCAATACGTCCTTGCCCTCGTCCTCGCGGAAATATA
>CAYJCQ010000057.1:0-5095 GCA_964368725.1 uncultured Candidatus Saccharibacteria bacterium | reverse complement strand
ATTTATCCGGTGCCACTGCTTCCACTTCAATTACCAATACTCAATTTGGCAATCACACGATTAGGGATGCGTACTTTATCGGTACGGCTGATTTCGTGAATTCCGGCAATGGCATTTTTCCCGGCGCGGCGGCTAGGGGATTTCAGATTGACGGAACAGCGCCATCAAGCCAGGTTTGGAATCCAGGCATGCCGTTTGTTTCAACTAAATTTAGCGTATCGGCTGGTGATATTCTTACGTTAAATCCCGGCACCATCGTGAAATTATATTACGGCAATTCATCTTATCCCGGCGCGATATCCGTTTACGGATCGTTATACGCGAGCGGCACGCCGCTTAACAAAGTTTACTTTACTTCACTTAAAGACGATTCTATCGGCGGCGACACCAACGGAGATGGGTCGGCAACATTGCCCAACGCAGCTGATTATGAAGGCATAAATTTATATAGCGGTTCAACTGGAATATTTGATGAGGCCGTCATCCGTTACGGCGGCAAGTATACTTCAAATTTTGGCGCGCTTCGTCTTCTTGGCGGAGCTGCCACTATCAATAATAGTGAGTTTTCTTATAACTATTACGGCATATATCAAAGCAAGGGGAATTTAGCTCTTGATTCTTCGGTTGTCCGCGATAACGGCAGCTACGGCATATATGCTTATTTATCCGGTGCCACTGCTTCCACTTCAATTACCAATACTCAATTTGGCAATCATACTTCGCACGATGCATCTCTTTCGGGGTGGGTTGATTTTATAAATTCGGGCAACAGCCCTTTAATCGGGACTATTCCCCGCGGCTTTAATATTAATATTTCGCTTCTTGCGGATCAAACCTGGAATCCCGGCATGCCCTTTGTCGTGAATTTTTTGAGTATTCCCGTTGGTTCTGTTTTAAATATAAGTCCGGGAACGATCATGAAATTAGAATATGCCAATTATAATGGCGCCGGCAGTATTGTTGTGGGGGGCTCTCTTATCGCTCAAGGGACGCCGTTGAACAAAATTTATTTCACCTCCCTAAAAGACGATTCAATAGCTGGCGACACCAACGGTGATGGCGGCGCAACCGTTCCTAATCCAGGCGATTATGAAGGGATTTCTTCTTGGGGCACAGGTACGATTTTACTGGAAGAAGCAGAGTTGAGGTATGGCGGCCTATATAACAACAGTCTTGGAGTTTTGAGGTTCAAGAACGGCAGTGGGGCAATTACGGCGAAGAATGTTGTTTTTAGAAACAATGATACGGGTATTGATATCCTTAATTATTCAGGCGTGCTTACCGTGGATAATTCAACTTTTTTGAATAACGGCAGTTACGGCATTAACGTCATCACCCAATATTCTAATGGAGCCACCGTCAGCGTCACCGATTCGGTGTTTGGTGGGCATACCCAGAACGAAGCTTATTTATTTGGCGCTATAGATTTTATCAATTCTGGGAATACGTCAAGCGGTACTTCCCGCGGCTTCTTATTTTATGGGGGCTCCCCAACTTCAGTTATGACATGGAACCCAGGCGTACCTTTTGTAACTTATTCCATTTATGTTTCTTCCGGTTCTGTCTTAAATATTAATCCGGGCGTTGTAGTGAAAATGCTTTACGGCAGTGATTTCGCCCCCGGTCTTATGAATGTTGCCGGATCGGTTAATGTCAAAGGTTTGCCCTGGAAAAAAGTTTATTTCACTTCTCTAAAAGACGATTCAATAGCGGGCGATACCAATGGCGACGGTTCGGCTACTTCGCCCGCTCCGTCAGATTATGCCGGAATTTCGCTCTATGGCAGCGGCGCGGTCAATAATTTTACAAACGCAATTATGAAATACGGGGGTCTTAAAAAAGGCAATAGCGGAAGCATAGGGATGATTAAAGTAAGTTCTTCAACCGTGAATCTTCAAAATGTCCGTATAGAACAGAATAATTACGGCATCTATCAAACCGGTGGCAACATAAGCGTTTCTAAGTCCTCAATCAAGAACAATACTAGCTACGGTATGTTAAATAACGTTGGATCGAACTACATCGTAAACAACTGGTGGGGCGATCCATCCGGCCCTTATCATCCGACTCTGAATCCGAACGGTCTTGGCAACGCGGTTTCCAATAACGTGAATTTTATTCCCTGGCTTACCTATGATCCGACAATGCCGGGCCAGGGAAAATTTTGAGATGAGCCAATCGGTAAAATTCTTTCAGCGCGCTAAAGAAGATTTCACCTGTTCCAAATGCGGTTTTCCGGCGCGCGGCAACGGTTACACCAATCATTGCCCGAAATGTCTTTGGAATAAACATGTCGTTAACTAATCAAGACCCTGGAACCGCTTTTAATATTTCGACCGGCGTTTTGTAATTGATCCCCATGTGCATGCGTTCTTCGTTGTAGTAGGGAAGCCACGTTGCAAGGGCTCTCCGAAAGTGCCGCAGGCTCTGGCTAGTTCGATCAAGGCATTCCTCTTGGATAGTCCGATTGAACCGCTCAATATGAGCTTGATCATTGCTTTGCCGCACCCGTGCGTACCGCTGGGCGAGACCTAGTTTGTAGATGCGGAATCGGAACATCTTCTGAAATTCCCCGCCATTGTCAGTTTGAATCATCGAAAAGGGGAAGGGTGCTGTGGCTTGTGCTCGTGCAATGAAATCAGAGCTTGTCACTTCTGATATGGTTTGATGCGCTTCTGCATATGCCCACCGAGAATAGAGGTCAATCAGCGTGTATACATAGAGCCGGGAACCATCCTGGAGCATGATATGCACCGTATCTGCCTGCAACAGAACGCCTGGATGCGTTGCCTCTGGTCGTTCCGTGTAGTCGTGCGGCCGCTTCCAAGGACTCCGCTTCTTCAAAAGCCCGAGCCGTGACAAGGTACGTTGGACACTGGGCAAGCTAACCGTAACCCCTTCTTTCAAAAGTTCTTGATGGATAATCTGTCCGCAGCGCCGCCTCCCCACTCGCTTGGCAATAATCGCAGAGACGATTGCTTCGCTCAAGGCAGAGGGGCTCGTGTGTGAGCGGGAACTCTCGGTCTCGATCCGTCGCCATCCTCCTGTCGGGTCTTTCTTGCACCACTTTACGACGGCGCTGTATGTGTATCCCAAGTGCCGCGCTACCTTTCTAACAGTCCACCCTCGATATTTCACGAGTCGCACCGCATCTCGACGTACTCTAGGAAGCTCTGGATTTTTGCTGTATGCCATATACACCAATCTTTGCATACGATGGTTCCAAGATCATGATACATTACGCATGTTTGACCCCTCTTCTCAAATGAGGTTAAATAGAGATGACGATGGTTATTACGACTACAACGGTCGCGTTTATTCTTCTTTCATTAGGCCTCGCCTTGTAATTATGTCTCCTCTGCTGGATTCGTTAAAAAATGTTTCGGAATTTCCGGAGTTTGATAATCACCGTTTGGTGAGTTTTATATTTGACGCAGCCACGGGTCTGCAAGGCTTTATTGCTATTCACAGGGGCGGGCTTAATAGCCCTTCTTTGGGCGCTACGCGCGTCTGGCGGTATGGGTCTGCTGAAGAAGCGCTCCGCGACGCGCTGCGGCTTTCCCGCATTATGTCCTATAAGGCGGCGCTCGCCGGACTCAAATACGGGGGAGCAAAAGCGGTGCTTATGGGTGTCCCTATGGATCCGGCAGCCAGAAAAACGTTTTTCCTTGCCTATGCCCAAAAAGTCAGTTACTTTGGCGGGAAATTTATTACCGGCACCGATGTTGGGGTAAATGAGGCGGATGTTGAAGTTATGCGCCAGGAAACACCTTATGTTATCGGCAGCAAAGTTGATCCTGCGTATTACACGGCGCTTGGCGTTGTTTCCGGCATTCGGGTTTCCTTAGGCCGAGTTTTCGGCAAGGAGTCAATAAAAGGAAAGAGTTTTGCGATTCAGGGCGTAGGTAAAACCGGCATGAATGTTGCTAAACTTCTTGCCAAAGAAAAAGCAAAGCTTATTGCGGCGGATATAGACGTAGAAAAGGTCAGGCAGGCTCGTAAGGAGCTTCCGGGCGTTAAGATAGTTCCTCCAGCCGATATTCATAAGCAAGAGGTTGACGTGTTTGTGCCCTGCGCTCTCTCCGGAGTTTTAAATCCCGAAAGCGTAACAGAACTGCGCTGCAAAATCGTTGCCGGAGCCGCCAACAATCAGTTGAGCGGTTCCTACATTGGTGAATTATTGCACAAAATCGGGATTCTTTACGCTCCTGATTATGTTATTAACGCCGGAGGACTAATAAGCGTTGTGGATGAATTTGAGCATGAAGCGCCGAGCCAAAAAAGAATTTTGAAGCGGCTCGGCCTTATCAAGAAAAATTTGAATTCAGTTTTTGACAGAAGCAGGAGGCAGAATAGGCCGACGAACACAGTAGCGAATGAGATGGCTGAAAAGATTTTCAACAATCATAGTTAATTACCTTTTAAGGTTCACGCTATGGGAGGCATTTCAGAAAATATAGATCGCGAATCTTGGCAGCCGGTAAAGGTTGCAGGCGGCAAAGATGCTTCTCAAAAAATCCTGAAGTTTATTGAAAATCACCCCGGCATTTCTATCATTGATCAATACTCGCGCAATCTGGAAGAATTATTCCTTTTGCGCAATCCGCAATACCGCTTTGACCGCAATTACCAACCGCAATTTGAAAAATTTACGGTTGAACATTCCGAAAGCAGGCCGCTTGAACAATTTGGCGTTTGGTATTATTTCCCTTGGGTTAATCAAATAGTCCATTATTTTGACGAGGATTTGCATCAGGAACTTAGGACTGGCAGAAACAAATACTTAATTACCTCCGAAGAGCAGAAAAAGTATTATGAAGCGAAAATCGGTATCGCCGGTTTGAGCGTCGGCAGTCACGTTGCTTTGACTATTTGTATGACTGGAGGCGCGAAACATATGCGGCTCGCTGACCCAGATATGCTCTCCGGCGATAACCTTAATCGCATCCGAACCGGTTTTCAAAACGTTGGCGTGAACAAGGCGGTTGCAGTGGCAAGGCAGATTTACGAGATAAATCCGTACGCTGATCTGAAAATTTATACAAGATCGGAAGAGCACACGTCTGAACTCCAGTCACGTAGAGCTCTCGTATGC
>CAYJCQ010000056.1:0-5100 GCA_964368725.1 uncultured Candidatus Saccharibacteria bacterium | reverse complement strand
AATACGGCTGGACATTTACCCCCCAGTCGTCGGAGTTTAGCCTAAAAGCTTTAAGCGCGCGCTCAATCGCGAGTTCTTCAATCGCGTCGTAATGCTCGTTGCCCGGATAATACCGCCTGCGCGCATACCCTTCGGAATACTTGTTTACAAGAGGCGAACCGATGATTCGTAGTATCTCCGGATCGGCAATATTTTCCGAAGGGATCAAATCCAGCGTCAACTGCTGACGCGAAACTTCCTTTTTAACCAAATCTATTAACACCCTATCCATAGAGTGCGCGCTGGAAGGATCGAACTTCCGACCTTTTCAATGTCAATGAAACGCTCTACCACTGAGCTAAGCGCGCTAATATCCAGGAAACTCCTCGGTGTGTATATTATCCTCGTCAACGCCCGCCAGTTTCAATATCTGGAACATCGCCGCCACAAACGCCTGCGGCCCAGCTATATAATACGTCGGTAGTTCCAACTTGTCTATGTATTTCAAAACCATTTCTTTGCTTATATAACCGCGCTCACCGCTCCATTGTACAGAATCGCCGGTCATGGTCGGGATAAACTTATAATTCATATTTTCATTTTCCAAAATCCGCAGTTCTTTAAGAAAAGGCGCGCCTGATTGCTCGCGGTTTGAATAAAAAAGAAAAATTTTATGCGGCGCTTTTGTTTCTGCCGCGTGCTTAACCATACTTCGAAACGGCGTAATGCCAATCCCGCCGGCGAGAATAACGATTTTCTTCTCGGTATTTTTTGGAAACGTAAAAGATCCGAAAGGTCCTTCAATCGAAGCTTCCGTTCCGATCGGCATTTCTTTCAGAGATTTTTTAAAAGCAGTATTCCGCATCCTGGTCGCGAACATCAATTTTCCTTCGCGCGGCGACGAAGCGATCGAGAACGGGCGCGTGTTCCCTTGCGCGTCGGCATAAGGCGGATTCAAAAGCGTAAGCTCGACAAACTGTCCGGGCCGAAATTCAAACCCGGATGGTTTTTCAAAAAAGAAAGCGATCGTATTTGAAGTAATTTCTTTACGATCCAAAAAACGAACAACGTAACAAGCCATAAAAAAATTGGTGCGCGTACTTGGGATCGAACCAAGGGCCTCTTCATTATCAGTGAAGTGCTCTACCACTGAGCTATACGCGCGCATGGCCGAACCTCCGTCCGGAAATTATCTAGTCGGAACCGCTAATCCTTTTGCCTTAAGTATATTGTCTAGACCTTCAAAATCAAAACTCGATTCCGGCGCTCCTGCTGACGGCGCTTCAACAAAAGCCGCGCCCACCAACCTCGCCAAAGAACGCACCGAATAAACAGTATAACCGATCAGAAACACCGTCAACAGAAGCGCGGCAATCCACAATGACCATTCTTTTTTAAACTGAACCCTTTTCATGAGAATATTATCTGGAAAAAATCCTGCCGCCGATCGTAGCGCTGAACGTATCGCCCGTCTCCGAGATATCAACGGAGTCAACGGCGATAAAATGATCACGCGTTTCTATTGCCCTTAAAAAAGGAATGAAGCGTTCTTCCGCGCCGCGGGCAATTATCTGAAAAATAGTGAATCCGGGCGCCTCGCTTCCCGCCTGGGTCTGCTGGCCGAAATTTAAAGTTGCTTCTATGCCATATTGTTCCGCCGCTAATCTGACATCAGCGCGAAAATTCAGGATCTGTTCTTGATCCGGCAAAATACGATCCAGAACGGAAGAATAACTGACTGCGCGTTCTGCTGAATCTTTAAGCCGCACCAGAGATTCTATGGTGCGCGACTGCGCCGCCG
Organism: uncultured Candidatus Saccharibacteria bacterium; assembly: GCA_964368725.1. Classification (GTDB taxonomy): domain Bacteria; phylum Patescibacteriota; class Minisyncoccia; order UBA6257; family 1-14-0-10-40-38; genus CAYJCQ01. The sequence continues at coordinate 3,320 of CAYJCQ010000056.1, read as the reverse complement.
CCTGATCCCGGGAAGCGACAATGGAGTTCACTCTTCCTTTTATGTCGGAATTTACGAAAACATGCACTACTATAAGGAAAATGCTCAATCCGCCGCCTAATCCCAGCTCCCAAAAGAACTTTTTTTTAAAACCGTCTGTTTGCATAAATCAATTAGCGGGTTACGGGTTTTGGCTATTAGTCGCCCTTCAGCTACATATGATAACATAAATAAAAAGACGCGCCACGCGCGGCGAACCACAAAAATGAAGGGTAATCATTATAAGGCAGAACGCGATGCCTACAACGTTCTCGCTTCCTCGTTCCAAGGGGAATACCGCTCGCTCGAAAAAGCATACCGCCTCCACGGCTCTTGGGAGAAGGCCTTGCAAATGGCGCGCGACGGCAAGACCGCTAGTTCAGTTCAAAAAACCGAAAATCTTGAAGCAAAAAATATTCAGCTCCTCATGCGCGATGAACCAGTATTTCCGGCGGCGCTCCGCGAAATACCCTGGCCGCCTTTTGCTCTTTATATAAAAGGGATGTTAGACGCAAACGCTCCGGCTATAGCGATTGTGGGCACGCGCAAGGCAAGCGCGAAAAGCAAAGCGATCGCCCATCGCTTCGCCATGGAACTTTCAAAAACTGGAATAACGATCATAAGCGGACTCGCTTTAGGCATTGATCGAGCCGCGCATGAAGGCGCGCTGGAAGCAAAAGGGAAAACCGTTGCTGTCTTAGCCAACGGCCTTGATCGCGTCTACCCGCGCGAACACGAAAATTTGGGAAAACTGATACTTAAAAGCGGAGGGACGCTCGTATCCGAATACCCGCCCGGATCGCCTTCGTATCCAAATAGGTTTATAGAAAGGAACCGCCTGATAAGCGGGCTTGCTCTCGGAATTCTTATTATTGAAGTGCCGGCGCAATCCGGCGCGCTCGCGACCGCCAGATTCGCTCTTGAGCAAAACCGGGATGTCTTCGTGGTGCCGGGCGATATAGACAATCGCAATTACGACGGCTCCCACGAACTTATAAAGCAGGGCGCCGCGCTCGTAACTTCTCCGGAAGACATATTGCGGGCGATCGGCATAGAACGAAAACCGGCGGCTCTGTCTTTCTCGGGCGCGGGCGGAATAAGTTCATCTCTTGACGAAACCTCTATAAATGTCGTTACTATTCTAAAGGAAGCCGGCTCGCCCCTTAACTTGGATGAAATCGCCGAGCGAACGAAGATTGAAACCTCAAATGCGAGTAGAACAGCGAGCTTGCTGATGCTTCAGGGAATAATCAAGGAAGAAAACGGGAAATATTATATTTAGCATCAACGAATAGCAAATCCTTTACGAATAACCGAATCCTTAGATACATTGAGAACGACGAGTTTGCTGAATCCATTCGTAAATTCGGGAAAGACTCGTTATTTGCTGATAGAAAACCATGAATCTAGTCATAGTAGAAAGCCCCACCAAAGCACGGACGATTTCTCAATTTTTAGGCAAAGATTATAAAGTTGAGTCCTCCTTCGGCCACATCCGCGACCTGCCAAGAAGTTCGCTCGGCATTGATGTGGAAAAAAACTTTGAGCCGAAATACGTTGTGCCGCTGAAATCAAAGAAAATCGTAACAGGGCTTAAAAATGCCGCCAAGAAAAGCAATGTCGTAATTCTGGCGACTGACGAAGACAGAGAAGGAGAAGCGATAGCGTGGCACCTCGCCCAAGCTCTGAACCTGGAAAATGGAAAATGGGAAGCGGGAAATGGGAAACGAAAAAACTCGCTTCCCAAATCCAACCTCCCGCCTCCGAAAGTAGAAAGGATCGTATTTCACGAGATAACGAAACGCGCTATTGACGAAGCGCTCAAGAATCCGCGCTCCATAGACCAGAACCTTGTTGACGCCCAGCAAGCCAGGCGCATCCTGGACCGCCTTGTCGGCTATAAGCTGTCCCCTTTTCTCTGGAAAAAAGTCGTCGCCGGACTGTCTGCGGGGCGCGTCCAGTCGGTTACCCTTAAACTTATCGTTGATCGGGAAAATGAGATAAAAAATTTCAAGGCGGAGGAATATTGGTCAATTTCCGCGATTCTGAAAAAATTGCAACTGCCAAACTCTGTTGAGGCCGGTTTGTTCAAAATCGACGGCAAAGCGCTGGAAAAATTCAGCATCGTAAACAAGGAGCAGGCGGAGAAAATCTCCGGCGAATTGGAGCGCTGCGGATTTAATATTTCAAAAATTGAAAACAAAGAAGCTAAAAAGAATCCTCCGCCGCCCTTTACCACCAGCACGCTGCAGCAGGAATCGGCAAAGCGCCTTGGTTTTTCTTCAAAAAAAACCATGTATCTTGCCCAGCATCTTTACGAGAACGGCCTCATCACTTACATGAGAACCGACTCCGTAAATCTGTCTTCGGAGGCGACCGCGGCGGCAAAAGAATGGCTTTCCCAAAATCTCGGCGCCCAGTACGCCTCCGAAGCGCCGAGAACTTTCACCGCCAAATCAAAACTCGTCCAGGAAGCGCATGAGGCGATACGGCCGACCAACGCTTTCCAGACTCCGGACAATACGAAATTCGAAGAAGAAGCCATAAAAAAACTTTATACGCTGATTTGGCAAAGATTCATGGCATCGCAGATGCCGAGCGCTAGAATTTCTTCAACAACGGTGGAAGTTCTAGCAAATTCCAAATTACAAATTCCAAATTACAAAACATATACGCTCCGGGCGACTGGACAGCAAATTCTGTTTGATGGTTACCTGAAACTCTGGCCGCAGAAATTTGAAGAAAAAGAACTGCCCGCGTTTGCCGAAAACGAGGAGCTTGAACTCAAAGAGATCAAACCGGAACAACATTTCACCGAACCGCCGCCCCGATATTCCGAAGCGACTCTTATCAAAACGCTTGAAGAATTCGGCATCGGCAGGCCTTCCACTTACGCGCCCACCATTTCCGTAATCCAAATCAGAGGATACGTCACCAAAGAAAAGGGACGCTTCCACCCGACCGAAATCGGCGCGCTCGTTACCAAAGTGCTAGCGGAAAACTTCTCCGCGATCGTTGATATCGGCTTTACCGCTAAGATGGAGGACGATCTGGACAGTATCGCCCACGGCAAGACAAAATGGCAGGAAGTAATCGGCGGCTTTTACGGGCCGTTCTCAAAAAACCTCTCTGAAAAATATTCGGAGGTCTCCAAAAAAGAACTGACTGAGGAAAAAACCGATGAAGTTTGCGAAAAGTGCGGCAAACCCATGATTATTAAAATGGGCAGATTCGGAAAATTCTTGGCCTGCTCCGGCTTCCCGGAATGCAAAAATACCAAACCTTTAAACGGCCAGAATAAA
>CAYJCQ010000055.1:0-5167 GCA_964368725.1 uncultured Candidatus Saccharibacteria bacterium | reverse complement strand
TGTCCAATTCTTTTTCCAATCTTTCCTTAAGATTGCGCGAGGTGCAAAATTCGCCATCTTGACCCGCAAAAGGGGAGTTATTGACGCTGAAAATCATTTTTACTGTAGGTTTCTCAATCCTGATTGGCGGCAGCGGCTCGGGATTCTGCGCGTCGGCTACAGTGTCGCCGATATTGATGTTTTCGATGCCCGCGACCGCGCCAATGTCGCCGGCAACAAGTTCGGAAACTTCAATTTTACTCAAGCCGGAGAAAGTCATTAAGCTGTTCAGTTTTGAGTTTATTGTCTTACCTTCTCTAGAGATATGCGCCACTGGTTGATTAGTCGTGAGCTTTCCACGATACACTTTACCGATCCCGATCCTGCCTTTGTAGTTATCGTAGGCGATTGCTACAATCATCATTTGCGCGGGTTTTTCCATATCAACTTTTGGAGCCGGGATGTGTTTAAGGACTGTTTCAAAAATCGGCTTTACGTCAGTCATTTTTTCAAGCTCCGGCGTGAGCCCCGCCTTGCCCAATTTTCCGGCCGAATAAATTATCGGGAAATCCAGTTGTTCGTTGGTGGCGGTCACTTCCATTAAAAGCTCTATCACTTTCTCAAGCGTGTGGTTTACGCGCGCGTTCGGCTTATCTATTTTGTTCACAACTACGATAATTTTCAGCCCCATCGCGAGCGCCTTTTTCAAAACAAACCTCGTCTGCGGCATCGGGCCCTCTTGCGCGTCCACGAGCAAAAGCGCGCCGTCTGCCATGTTTAGGACGCGCTCAACCTCGCCGCCAAAGTCAGCATGGCCAGGAGTGTCAATAATGTTGATTTTGGTATCGCCGTAGGCAACCGAAGCGTTTTTGGAAAAAATCGTAATGCCGCGCTCTTTCTCAAGCTCGTTAAAGTCCATGATCAACTCGCCCTCGCCGGCCTTGCCCAGGTCGGTGTCCGACTGTTTGAGCAGAGTGTCTACTAGAGTTGTCTTGCCGTGATCTACGTGCGCAATTATTGCAATGTTTCTAATTTCAGATTTCATACTTTTATGTTTGCCGTGGTCTATCCCCACACCAAACAAGGAGTGTTAAAGTTAACAAATAGTTATTAAAATCTCTTCTTGTTTGGTGTGGGGATCAACGTGGGCGATTATGGCGATGTTCCTGATTTTTATCATAGGAATTAAAAAGCGGGCTTCACCCGCGTTACCCGGTTAAAATATAACAATAAAATTTTAACGCGTCAAATCGATGTATCTTATCGCCGCTGGAAGCGATCGTGGCCGCCCCTGCGGTCATTAAATTGCCGTCGCGGTTCGTAGCGCCTTTGCGGCCGAGCGTGATATGGCCTCTGCGGTCCTGACTGGGAAAATTGCGATACCGCCACTTTAGGCAATTCCGGCAGTTTTGATATAGGCAGTGGTTTTCTAATTAAGCGTTCAATCGCTCGGATCGCTCCTTGTTCATTCGGCATGGCAAAGGTGATGGCGTGCCCCGCGGCTCCGGCGCGGGCAGTACGGCCGATGCGGTGGACATAGTCGTCCGAGGTTGAGGGCAGGTCATAGTTCACTACGAGTTCAATGCCGTAGACGTCAATGCCGCGGGAAGCGATGTCAGTGGCGACCAATACTCGATATCTGCCGGACTTGAAGCCCTCAAGCGCGTCGCGGCGCTGGCCAAGCGTTCTGTTTGAGTGGATTTCCGCGGCATTAATGTTCATGTCTCTGATTTGCCGCGTGATTTTTTTGGCGCCGTGCTTGGTTCGGGCGAATATAAGGGTCGGGCCTTGGTAGGTCTGAAGCAGTTTATGAAGCAGGTTTATTTTTTGTTCCCGGGGGACGATAAATAGTTCCTGCGTCACTTTTTCCGCGGTCGTGCCAGTAGGCGCGATTTCAACCCGAATCGGGAGCTTCATATGCGAGGAGGCCATTTTCATTATTTCGGGCGGCATGGTGGCGGAGAAAAGCATTGTTTGCCGTTCTTTAGGCAATGCCTGAAAAATTTTCTGGATTTGCGGGGCAAAACCCATATCAAGCATCCGGTCTGCTTCGTCCAAGACCACGATTTTTACTCCGTGGAGCCGTACCGTGCCTTGCTGAAGATGGTCAATTAGCCGCCCCGGGGTCGAGATTATAATGTGCGGCATTCTGCGGAGCGACTGGACTTGCGGACCCATCCCCGTGCCGCCGATTAGTACCGCGGTGCGCAGGCCGGATGCGTGGCCGACTTTGCGCAGGGATTCATCTACCTGAATCGCGAGTTCACGCGTTGGAAGCACTACAAGCCCTTGCCCTTGAATTTGGCCAAGGCGCTGAATCATTGGGATGCCGAACGCAAGCGTTTTTCCGGTTCCGGTCTGGGCAATGCCCACCATGTCTTTCCCCTGTATCGCAACAGGGATTGCTTGCACTTGAATGGGAGTAGGTGATTGAAACCCAAGCCGTTTAATGGCTTCAAGAAAAGCCGGCGCGATGCCGAGGCCGTAGAATTGCGATTCGTGACTTGTATTACTCATACTACTTGATTCAAGTGTCGCAGAGATCGGAGAATAAAGCAAAAAAATAGGAAATGGCCTCGAAGCGTTTCGAGGCCATTATCGCGAAACTGTCGCGAGCTTGAGCGAGGTTAAGAGCCGGATGGCTATCCATCCGAGATCTATCTCGCTTCGTTTTACCCGTAGCGAAGGGTTGCCAGGCGAATGATGATGATTGTTGTGCAGTCCTTCTCCGGCGGTGAGCCAGGCAACAAGGCGATTGTTGAACGCGGGCGATTCCGGGAAGTTTTTATATCCCCTAAAGTGGCAAAGGCCGTTCACGAGTCCCGGAATTACGATGATGTAAAAGAGCATATGAGTCCCTGCGATTACGCACATCGGTAGAAACCCGAGAGCGTACCAGAGTATCGCGATTCCAGCCGTGAAGCCCAGCGTTCCGAACTTGAAAACAGTGCGTTCGGCAAGGCTCGGTGTAATGTGCTTCGCGTACTCTAATACGGCTGGATCCCGAGCCGCTCGGCGGTAATAGAAAATGTTGCCGAGCTGGACTCTCCAAAAGCCCAAAAGGCGAGGACTGTGCGGATCGCCTTGCTCGTCCGCGTGCGCGTGATGGCAGAGATGAACCGCAACCCATTCTTTGCGGTTGATCCCCGTAAGGATCCAGAGCCAGAACTGCATAAAGGTTTCAACCCACGGATGGAACTGGAGCGAGCGGTGAGTTGATCTTCTGTGCAGATACAGCGTCGTAAGGAACGACGCCGCCTGCGCGAGAATGAATCCTAGCGCGGGACAAACCGCGAGATAAAAGATCAGGATTCGGTGCAACGCGCGCCTCCTTTCGTCGTATGTCGTATGCAACCCATGCCTTCCTTAATTATGACAGGTTAAAAACCGAGTAGCAATTACAAAATTCTAAATTATCTTCGTCCTCCTGAAATGCCCGAACAATTTCTGGTTGATGTACCACACTTCAATCGGCCTTATGATGTAGAGTTGATGGTCGGAGAGAAAAAGACATCAGGCGGTTGCGCTTCAGATAATCAAGGACGTACGCGCGCTTCCGCATTTTTGATATGCGCATTGAGAGCATGGATTGGGCATAGCGATATCTCGGACTTACTTACGAACCGGCGAGAAAAACACAATCTTGTATCCATCCGGGTCTTTTACGACAAACTCCCGTTTGCCCCAGGGCCAGTTTTTTGGCTCGGTTCGGGGTATCACGCCGTTTTTCTTGACCCACTCAAAATATTTATCTACGTTTTCTACCTCCACGTAGGTATAGATGCCGGTTCCTTTCGGCTTTATGCCGGATTCGTTTTTAATCGGCGTTTTGTTCTCGTCAATAAACCCGAGCCGGAAAGTGTCCAGCCGTACGCGCACGACCCCTTCCGCCTCCTCGACGTTAAACCCGAGCTGTTTATAAAACGCGGCGGTTCTCGCGAGGTCGCTCGCGTAGAAGAGCACTGAGTGAAAGCTTTTAAGCATAAATTAAGTATAACATATTTGCGCATTGCTCATCGGTAAAGATTGCTGTGCGTGTCCATGTCAATAAAAATAATTGCGTCCTCGTTTCTGAATACATAAATCGCGCGCCAATCGCCGGTAATGTTAATGCTCCATTGACCTCCTCTGTCGCCGCAAAAGAGAATCTTCCTATCTTTGTACTAAATTATTCTCAAAAACTTTCTTATTGCCTTAAATTCTCAATAATCGCCACTTCAAGAGGGATTATAGCGAAAGGCGAATAGCGCATTTCGCTCCAGGCGCGGATGAGCGATTTTAAAATGGGAATATGGCGGCCGGCGTCAATCATGGCGCTTTGTTTTTTTAGTTCCGCAAGCTCTTTATCCGTCATTTCATTTTTAAAAAGCGACTCCAGATTGGGATCAAATTTCAAGCTCATGGCGCGCCGGATATAATGAATAAGTTCTTTAGTAAGGTCAATCGGATTATGACCGTCTCCGGTGATTTCGGACAATAAATCAAGAGAACCTTTAAGGTCGCCCGCGAGAATAATCGCGGCAAGCCGCGCCACGTGAGAAAAACTTGCCCTGCCCAGAATCCGCTCCACCGCTTTCTCGTCAACCTCGTCTTCAAGCGAAGTAAGCTGGTCAAGGAGCGATTCGGCGTCTCTAAAACTTCCTTCCGCAATCGCGGCTATCATTTCAAGCGCTTCTTGCGTAACCTTCATCTTTTCCGCGGCGGCAATCGCGCCGAGCTTCTTTAAAATCTCCTGAACTGAAATTTTTTTGAATTGAAAACGCTGGGATCGGGAAACGATCGTTGGAGGCACTTTTTCAAGTTCGGTTGTGGCCAAAATAAATATAGCGTGCGAGGGCGGTTCCTCAAGAGTTTTTAAAAGCGCGTTAAAGGCGTCTTTTGTAAGCTGATGCACCTCGTCAATGATAAATACTTTATGGCGATAAGAAGAAGGGGAAAGCTTTACGCTTTCTTTAAGTTCTCGGATCTAGTCAATGCCGCGGTTTGAGGCGGCGTCAATTTCAACGACATCAAGCGCGCGCCCGGCGTCAATTTCCGCGCACGGACGGCAGCGGTTGCACGGCTCGCCGCGCTCGCGGAATTTCGGATCGCCGGCGCGTGTTTCGCAATTAGCGATCTTAGCGAGAATGCGCGCGGCCGTGGTCTTTCCCGAACCGCGGGGGCCGGAGAAAAGATAGGCAGATCGGAA
>CAYJCQ010000054.1:0-5185 GCA_964368725.1 uncultured Candidatus Saccharibacteria bacterium | reverse complement strand
TTGCCAAAACCGATGTTTAAAAGCAAAACTCCGAGTTCTTTCTGATTCTTCGTCAGTACGGCGCGGGAATCGGCAAGCGGCCCCAAAATCAGGCCCGCCAGACCGCCGCCCAGCATTTCAACGCACTTGCCGAGATTTTTTACCGCCGGCGCGAAAGAATCAATTATTAAACTGTTTACCTCCAGTCGGTTGCCTACCATGCCGACCGGGTCGCGGATATCCTTCATGCCGTCAACGACATACTCGCGCACTATAGAATGGAGTATCAGCCGGTTTGGCGGCATATTTATCGCCTGCGCGCTCTGGATGACGCGATTCACGTCGTCGGCGAAAATCTCGTAATCGGCCCGGGAGACGGCGACTACGCCGATTGACTGTTGGACCTTAAGATCGCTGGAACCAACGGCCAAAAAAATATTTTGAACGGCGCCCTTCCAATTCTTTTTGATTTGGGCCAAAACCGGAGAAAGCGTTTGCGCCGCGTCACCGATATCATCAACCGTTCCTTTGCGGATCCCGGCGGACGGAGCTTTAAAAAGCTCAAAAAGCTTGATGGTGCCGTCTTTCCTGACCTCGCCTACGGCCGCTTTTATATATTTGGATCCGATATCAAGACCGGTGATGAATGTCTGCATGAAAACTACTTTATTACGCTTATCTTGCCAAGAAGATTCCGCTCCTTGCGCTCCATTTTTATTGTATCACGCCTGCGTCTATGATTGTAGCCCAAAAGATGCAGAAAGCCGTGGCATAACATATAAAAAAGATCCTCGCCGCGGCTTTTGATATAATCGGGATTCAAAAAGATTTCTCCGAGCGGTTCGCTCTTCGTATCCGGCCTCGGAAACCCTTTCGGCGACGGAAAAGCAAGCACGTTTTTATCCATAACCGATCCTGTCACGAGAAACACCGCGAGCGACCGGCCGCGCAGACGCATCAATTTCATAAATCCAAGCGCCGCCGTCTTGACCGGACGCTCCATGCGCCGAAAACGCCTGTTTAATGCAAAAACCTCTACTTGCGTCATTGGCCGATGATGCGGCGCACTATCTCGCTCGCAAATTTGGCATCCGCCTGGCCGCGGAGTTCCGCCATAACCGCTTTCATGACAGCGCCGAAGTCCTTTGATCCGACCCTACCGGCGATTTCCCGGACTTTTTTCTCAATTTCTTCAGGAGAAAGTTCTTTCGGCAGATAAACCCGGATCTCCTGAAGCTCACACGCTTCCTTTTCCGCAAGATCGCCTCGCCCGCCGCTCAAATAAATCTCAATCGCTTCTTTGCGCTTTTTGGCTTCCGCGAGAAGAACTTTCTGGACTTCCTCTTCGGAGAGCGTACCGCTTCCGCTTTTGGCCTTCGCGTCTATTTCCCGATTGTGTATGGCCGCGGAAAGAAAGCGCAAAACCCCAAGCTTAAAATTATCTCCGGATTTGAGCGCTAATTTCAGATCGCTTGCTATACGTTCTTTAAGCTCCATTTTATTTATCAAACGAGGCCCAGTTTTTTCATCCTTTCAAAATCTTCGCGTTTTCTGAAACGATGGATAGCCGAAGCGCGGCGCTTGAGGCGGCTCACCGGCCGCGCGTGAAAGCGCCGCTTTTTTGCTTCTCTGATTATGCCGCTATGCTGGGCTCGCTTGGTAAAACGATAAATTAAAGATCCGCTTGATTCCCCTTCGCGTTTTCTTACTTCAATTGCAGCCATATGTATTTATTGACTTACAACTTATAACTTACGACTTACAACAACCTTTCGTAACTAACAACTGATAACTAACAACTAGAACTGTCGTTAGTTGTAAGTTGTAAGTTGTAAGTTGTAAGTTGTAAGTTATTAATTATTTCTTCTTAACGACCTTTTCTGATGCGTTCTCCGACGATTTTTAAATCTTCTTTTGGCGGATTCATAACCGCGCCGTGCACTGAACCGCCTCCGTCTCCAGGAAAACGGGGCATAATATGGATATGGAGGTGCTCCACCGCTTGGCCGCTAACTTTACCATGGTTGATGCCGATCGTAAAGCCGGAAGGCGCGAGCGCTTCCTGAATCTTTCTAACCGTGCTCTGAACCGCACGGAACAGCGGCCCAATCCCGTCAGACGGCAATTCAATGATGTTTTCGGCGTGTATCCTTGGAATTACCATAGTATGCCCGGGGGCATGAGGATGAATGTCCAAAAAAGCAACCGCATAATCGTCTTCATAGACGATCTCAGCGCTTATTTCTTTTCTGACGATACTACAAAATAGACATTTCATCGCTAGCATATCGATACCAATATACTAATTGTACTAATGATGCTAATATTCCGGCATTCGTATGATTAGTATGAATTCGTATATTAGTATCGAGACTATTTAAGCTTTTTCTTTATCGCCTCAACTATCTTCCGGAGCGGTATCGTCTCCTGAAAGCCGGTCCGGAGATCGCGGACTATGACTGATTCTTCAAACGCCTCACGCTGACCGAAAATCAGAGCAATCGGCGAAGCGGCCTTGTCCGCGGCGCGGAGCTGGGCATTAAGCGATTCCTTACCCAAGGATTCGTCCACTCCGATACCGGCTTTATGCAAATCTTCTATTATTTTCAAACTCCGGCGTTTGGCAAGATCGCCGATGTATATGAGAAACACCTTCGGCCGCGCCTTAACCGGCAGGGAAATTCCTTGGGCGCGCAGAGCGGCTGAAATTCTCTCCGCGCTCGCCGCCCAGCCGACTCCGGTGGTCGTTCTGCCTCCTAAAAGCTCAACAAGGTAATCATAGCGCCCGCCCCCGGAAAGAGAAGCGTCAAAGCCGTCGGCAACAATCTCAAAAACGGTCTTAGTGTAATAATCAAGGCCGCGCACAAGACGATGTTCAAGCGCGTAAGGAAGCTTAAGTTCGTCCAGATATTCAAGCACCGACTTGAAGTGAGCATTGCACGCCGAACACAGATTATCGACGATAATAGGGGCATCCTCCTTAAACGCCCCGCACTGCTCCTGCTTGCAGTCCAAGAGGCGCAAAGGATTGGTTTCGTAGCGTCTTTGACAATCTTCGCAGAGCCGGCCGCGCAAATTCTTGTAATAATTCTGGAGTTCACGCCTGTATTCAGGACGGCAATTCTTGCAGCCGATTGAATTAATCAAAATTTTAAGATTTTTCAACCTAAATGCCTCAAGAAAACGGGAGGCGGTAAGAAGAATCTGAGCGTCATAAATAGGATCGTCGCTGGAGCTTAAAATTTCAAAACCCACCTGATGAAACTCACGCGTACGCCCTGCCTGAGGCTGTTCGTAACGGAAGAATTGACCTTCATAGTAAATCTTAAAAGGAGAGCCAAGCCGGGAAAGGCCGTTTTCCACGAAAGCGCGGGCGACCGGAGCCGTGCCTTCGGCGCGAAGCGCAAGCCGCTCCCTGCCCTTGGTTTGAACGATAAAAAGCTGTTTCTCAACTATGTCGGTTGACTGGCCCACGGAACGCTCAAAAAGCTCTGCCGGTTCCAGTATCGGCGTATCTATCCTGGCGAAATTGTAGCATTCTGCCACTTCCCTAGCTGCGCGCCTGAATCTGTCGCGAAATGGCTGCTCTTCGGGCAAAACATCGTGCATGCCCTTTGGACTTTGAAGCGCTGTTTTATCTTTTTTGGCCTGAGGCATGTTTTTCTATGTTTGAATGCTTAAATATTTAAAAATATTAATAGGACGGCGCCTCGATCGTTCCGAATTCGGAAACCGGCAAAACCCTTAACCGCGTAAGCCCGACAATATCGGGCCTCTGAATCGCGCCCCAGTTTCTTGAATCAAAACTGTGGTAACGGTTATCCCCAAGGACGAAATATTGATCGTCTCCCAAACGCACGTCAAAGGAGTCGCTCAATGAAATGCCCGACTGAAGATACGATTCGGAAAGAACCATCTCGCCTTCCGCTCCGAACACCTTGATGATCCCGCCGGCGGCGACTATGCGTTCGCCCGGTATGCCGATGATGCGCTTGATGAAAAACAAAGACCGGTCAAGAGGATAACGGAATACCACCACCTCGCCGCGCGCCGGCTCGCGGAAACGGTAAGTTATCTCGTCAATCAAAAGGTAATTGCCGTCGGAAAAATTCGGCTCCATGGAAGCGCCGGAAACAAGGAACGGCTGGACAAGATATGTTCTGATTACAAAAACCGTGACGGTCGCGATTACGACCACTTCCGCTATTTCCCAGATTGTTGAAAAAAGACGCTTCATCTTAAGCTTTGCCCACGGAGTTTAAAATATGCAATAATTTTATAGAACATGGGAATAAAAATCAAGTTAATCGTCGGACTCGGCAATCCCGATTCCCGGCATCAAAATACCTACCATAACGCAGGCGCTCTTTTCATTGACTTCCTAAAGGACGATTCGCGCTTTGCCCTTTGCGATTTGCTCAAATCTAATGTTTATATGAACGAATCCGGGAAATTCGTAGCCAAAGAACTGGGGAAAACGCCCTTGAAGCCGGCAGAGTTATTGATTGCCCACGACGACAGCGACATTGAACTGGGAAAATTCAAGCTGTCGTTTGGCAGAGGCGCCGCGGGCCACCGCGGAGCGGAAAACGTCATATCCGCCCTGGGGACTAAAAACTTCTGGCGTCTGCGGATAGGCATTCGGCCAGAGATCAAAAGCGCAGCCGCGCGCTCCGGGATCACAACGCAGGCGCGCCCGCGAAGGCCAAAAGCGGAAGCATTCGTCCTTAAACAGATAAAATCCGGGGATAAAAAAATGCTTGAATCAACATTTAAAGAAGCTTCTGAAGCGATTATCCGGCTATTGCGCGGTTGACTGCTTGTCAAGAAGTTCTTTCTGGGCGACTGTTTTAATGGTTATGGTAAAATTTACGGTGCCGTCCGCGTTGGTCTTCAAATTGGCGAGCGGCAAAGAAACTTCGGCGAACTCGCTCACTTGAAGCAATCTGTCCCTGAAAGCAAGGACGGCGGTTTCGTTCTGGGCGCTGCCGGTCAAAACAATGCCTAGGCGATCAATAACGGTTCTTCTCAAAGTCGCTTCGCTCCCTTTTAAGGCGTCTATACGGGTAAAGATAGGAGACCAGGCGGTGCTTTCAACCGACGCTTTAAGCGCGATGCCCACAAGACGATTAAATTCAGATGCCTTAGCTCGGAGCGCCTCCGATTCCTGAAGCTCTTTCTCTCCTACGACAGTAATACCGACCTC
>CAYJCQ010000053.1:0-5186 GCA_964368725.1 uncultured Candidatus Saccharibacteria bacterium | reverse complement strand
GTAAATCGCGCATCGCAATCGGCGCATTCAACGTAAACGCCGCGAAAACCGTTTGATTTAAAGGCCTGGTACGCCTCCTCGCTGTCTTCGAAAAAACCGGATATTTTACTGAAATAAACGATTGGCTTAGCGCTCGGATTTTCATAAACATGAATTGGCATCGGTGCTTCCGGCGGCCCGCCTATGTCCAAAGCCCGTACTCCAAAAAGCGGAAGCGAAATTTCTGAATATAAATCTTTATTCTTAAAAGGGATGAAAGTTGAGAAATAACGGATGCCCAAAAAATCGGCAAGCGGCAAACGCTCTTTAAACCGCTCATATTTTTCTTTAACAGAAACGTCAAGATTATTGACGTCTTTCTTATAAACCTTATTGAGCTTTTCCTCGCCGCCTGTGGTCACAAGCTGGCGCGTCCCTAACAATGCCATCAATCTACCCATAGAAACATTCAGGAGCGGCTCATTGGCTTCGAGATTCGCTACCGGCCAAAGAAACTGGGTATTCGGATGATAGCTCGCCTGACGAATCCTGCGCTCCAAAACGTCCGGCGGCAGATATTGCTCCTTCGGAAAATTGAAAAAATAAACATCATCCCAATCATCCGCGAAAAGCGGCAATATACGATCTCCGGAAATCCGGAACAATTTCTCGTCCGATGGCGGCGTCGCGTACTGCGCCGCATCGATCATAGTACCGGCGTTGAACCTATAAAAAATGGCCACAAACTCAACCGCGGCGATGAGCATGAGGAGCGGGAGCACGAGACGATTCCGCTCCGTCTTGAAGGCATACAGGATGGCTCCTGCAGCCGCCGCGAGAGATGCTAAAGAAATCAACACAGAAACAAACGCGCCTTTCTCGCCTGAGAGGAAAAACGCCATAATCAAAACAAGAGCGGCGCCAAGTATCATAAAACTGGCTGCTTTTTTAGAAACACTGGCACGTTCTCCGCGAACTAGCGCGGCTAGTTCATTTGCCCCTAATCCGACTAGGACAGAAGCGGCAAAAATGCCCACCAACATAAAGCGCGCAGCCCCTTGAAATAAATTAAATACAGGCAATTTCACGATCACGAACCAAAAAAGCGGCGATGCTTTGATTGATATAAGAAGCGAAACTAAAAAAACCCAAAAAAAGAACTTCTTTAAAGAGCTCTTACTGCGGAGCGCCGCTGCCGCGAGCAGTAGGGGTACCATGCCCATATAGAGATAGGCGTCAAGTCCGCGCTTGCCGGTGAAAAAGAAGAAATGCGACAGATCGCGCAAGGTAATCGCGTAACCATCCTGCACCGCCGAGTCGGCAAACCCGTGACTGCGCTGGGAGAATTGAGTAATCACGTAAGCAGGCACAAGCTGGAAAGAACCGATTGCCGTGCCGATTGCGAATATCGCAATCAATGACGATAGCATGATAAAAATTTGTTTCCTCCTTTCGAAACCCTGACTGCCCAAGAAAAATACAAAAGCCAAAGCGGCGAAAAACAGATAGAGCGTTGGGAAATAAGACGACATGAGCCAGGCGTAACCGATAAGGAGACCGCCCAAAGAAACATACAAAAAGCGGGCACGCAGAGATGCGCTCTTATGTATCCGGACAAGAATCCAAAAAAGCGTCGGGAAGACGAATAAAGCCGTTCCTAAAGTAAGATCTCGCGCAAAATGAATGTTGCCCGCCAAGTACGCAAGCGATCCTATAAAAGCGCCCCAGTGACCAATATTAAGTTCGCGCAAAAACAGGATAAAAAATACTGCGCCCAGGGCGAGAGTTAAAAACAAAGCCCAGTAGTGCGCCAAATAAGCGGGCGCAATATACAGCAAAAAATGGAGCGGCGCGTAAGGAAATCCGGCGACCGAGATGAAGTTTGGAAAACCAACCGCCAAATAAGGATTCCAAAATGGGCTCTCACCGCTTAGAAAAGCAGACTTATAAAAAGCGAGTTGAGGAATAACCAATTCCAGCGAATCAGTGCCCATAATGCGCCAGCCAACCAGGGTCGGGGCAAAGACAAGGGCTACCAGCAAAACCGCCCAAGCGCTTACCCATTGCCATTCAGTAAGTTTCAGAAATATTTTCATAAAAAATCACTTTTTAAACAAACCAAGCAAGAACTCCGGATTGAACAAACTCCAATAATCGTATACGAACTCTACGGCGTGATTGCCTGCCGGCACAAAAATTCCCGGGAAAACTGAATTGACTTTGTAAATCTCGGTCTCTTCTCCATCAATTGAGGCGCGCCAGCCGGGGAGATAGTTTTGGGTGAATATCAGGAATTGATCGGTTTCCGAAGCAGTATTAGCCTTGACTCGGCCATTTTCTTCTAAAACTATGTCCACATCGCCTAAGCCGTTAAATTCCCTGCTTTCGCAATCAGTGCATTCAACGAAAATGCCCCGGAAGCCGCTCGCTTTAAACGCCTGATAAGCAGAATCACTATTCTCCTTGAAGCCGGAAATTTTGGTGAAGTAAGCGAGCGGCCGGACTCCTGGAATTTCGTAAATCGTAAGTGGCATTGGCGGCAAGCCAGAACCCATAATGTCAAGCCTACCTTGGGCGCGCCGGGGCAGTTCTATATCAAACTCTGTAAGATTAAAGACAGAGAACGCGTACCGAATACCCAAAAACTCTATTAGTGGCAGCCGCTCCTTCAATAATTTATATCTCACTTTGGGAGAAGAATCTGTTATTTCCTTAATGACGCCGACCTCTTTCGAGCCTTGGATCGGGACTTCTTTTATTACTTCACTGGTTACATATATTTTATTTAATTTCTCCTCGCCGCCGGCAGTAACGAGCTGTCGGGTCCCTAAGAGCGCCATCATTCTGCCCATCGGAATATTTAAAAGCGGCTCGTTGGCTTCTAAGTTTGGGATTCCTTCGAGTAGTTGAAAATTAGGCCGATAAGTCTCCCGCGAAAACTGAAATAAATAATCTGCTTCTTCGGCCGGCGGAGATAGTTTATCAAACCACTGATAAAAATAACCGTCATCCCAGTCATCCGCGAAAAGCGGCAAAATCCTTCCTGGTTTCTTTAGCAAGAAAGCTGCGGTTAGCGGATCTTGCTCGTAGAAAGAGCGAAGCGCAATGGTCGCCCCGTTAAATCGGTAAAAGATAATTATAAATTCCAAAATCACTAAAACAATGCAGGAGAAAACCGTGAGTTGCCTGTTTTTCATGAATCTCCATACTAGAAAAACTGTCATCAAAAATATAAGCGATAAGAGAACTGAAATTATTGCCTTAGGAAAGATCAGGGAGGTTGTGAGTAAAATTACTCCGATTGCCGCCGCTACTATAGTTAAACGAACCGGAAGTTTTTTTAGATCTTCAAAGCGCAATTTGATTAAATAATCAAAGCCAAAACCAGCCAAAACAGCCGCCGCAAACATTCCAATCAGCATAAATCTGGCCGCCCCTTGAAACATGTTAAAAACCGGCAGCTTTACCAGAAAACTGAACAAGGGCGATCCTTGAATGGAGAGCACCAGGGCGCCAAAAAACATCCAGCGAAAGAATGTAACAAAATGGTTTTTTCGGATCCAAAAGGAAAAGACGAAAAACACAAACGCTGTTATCCCCATAAACAGGTAAGCGTCTAAGCCGCGGCTGGGCGTCAAATGAAAAAAATTAAATAATTCCGCTGGGCCGATGACGTCTCCGGCGTGACCAAATCCTTCTGCGCGCTGGGAAAACTGCAACATTACATAGGCAGGAACAAGCTGTAATACGCCAATCATTGTCCCAATGAAAAAAATAATTATTAAAGGAACCAGTAAGTGCTTGAGTCCCTGAACCCTCCACATAGCGCTCCTATGTGGAGGGTGAACCAGCCGTTCTCCGCGCAATCCGAAAAACAGCGCAAATCCGAATACGGCCATGGCTATGTATAAAATCGGGTAATAGGCCGCTGTCCACCAGCCGTAACCGACCAGAACAGCTCCAAGGAGAATATACCAAAACCGTTTTCTGCGGTCGCCGAAATAAAGCTCCGCTAAAATCCAAAAGAGCGCCGCCTGTTCAAAAAGGGCGGCCGAGAGCACTAAATCACGCGCAAAATAAATATTGCCGGCGAGATAGGCAAAAGCGGCGATGTAAGACCCAGCGACGCTGACCCCGATTTTCCTCAAGAAAAGAACGGTAAAGAAAAAAGCGGCTGTAAGCGTTAAAAACATTCCCCAATAATGAACGGTTACGGCCGGCAGGAAATATAGCATCAGGTTCAGTGGAGCGAGAGGAAAACCGTTCATGGAAATAAAATTCGGGAAACCGACGGCCAGGTAAGGATTCCAGAACGGACTTTCACCGCTCGTAAAGGCAGATTTATAAAAAGCCAGCTGGGGAATAACCAGTTCTAATGCGTCAGTGACGATCACATGGGTGCCTATTAAAGTCGGCAGTAAGACAGCGGCAACTGACAGAGCGGAAACAGCGATCATCCCCCGCCGCCGCTCAAAAAAGCCAGACCATTTAAGAATGAAATTATTCATTACTTTTTCTTGGCGATCACATAAAAACCGGAAGAGATATTTGGGGCGGCCTGGTAGTGAATCAGAATCAAATCCAGAATCTTTACAGGAAAGGTAGCTACCACCAAAAACATCCAAATAATGTCTTTTAGAATACTTATATTAAAAGAGAGTAGCAACGACAGCCATTCCTGGGTGATAAATAAAAAAGAGGCTGTCGGCCCGATAATCGGCTTGACCTCTACTATCTCCATATCACTAAAAAGAGAACGGAGTCCCTCGCCGGTCCAGCGGGAATAATCATGCGGCGATGGATGGAATGGCATTAAAAAATTAGTTGACAAATAAAGATGGCCGCCTTTTTTTAAAACGCGCTTCATCTCCCGAATGCCCAAAAGCGGGTCTTCTAAGTGCTCTAAAACCCAGGCGGAAACTATGCCGTCAAGCGTTTCGTCTTTAAAAGGCAGATCATGGGCATCCGCCAGCACATCTACTTCCTTCCATGGATGAATGTCCACGTTCACGATCTCCGGATGCAAACTCGACAACCCGGCGTCCAGGGCGGCCCTTTCCCCTTCTTCCTTCAACCCCGTCTCCATGTTTCTTTTCGTTTTCTGCACGATCTCTTCAATCTTCGCGGGCTGAATGCGCCCATCCGCAATAAGTTTCTCGAGCGCGAGCCGCGCATGGTAGCCGGCCTCGAAGCTCGCCAGCTGGTCG
>CAYJCQ010000052.1:0-5309 GCA_964368725.1 uncultured Candidatus Saccharibacteria bacterium | reverse complement strand
GCCGACCTGATAGAAGCCGTCGCGGAGTTCAACCGTCTGAAGCCATCGCCGCGAATACGGCGACAACCGCAGACTGTCTCGTTTACTATCCGCTCTTAAGCATACTCGGAAACTTGATTTAAAAAAAGAAGACCCCTGCGAGAGCGCACGCTCTCGCAGGGGTTTGCGAACGATTCCAAGGGTCTAAGCGCCCGACTGAGTGCCGAGTGCCCAGGATCCCAAGAACTATGACTTGCAGAGGAAACCGAAGCGGTGGCTGCGACCCCACCTGCCCGAGAACAGATCCAGGCGCACGCCCCGGCGCGCGCCGTCACGATAGAGGCAGACCACGCCCAGGAAGCCGCCCGGGCCCCGCCAGGGTTCATGAAGGAAGACGAACTAGCCCTGCTCGTTCGGGAACTCACGGTCAAACCAGAGCGCGTCTTCGTAAGTAGGGCGGGTGAATCCGCGCTTCTCGGCCTCCGCAAACACCTCTTCCGAGGTGGGATTGTGGTCAAACTCCGACCCTTCGATGAAGACGAGCTTGCGCGCGCCCACGATCGAAGGCCGCATGGGGAAGTTTGCGGAGTTCACCGCCTGATTCACATAGGTGTGCTGCGTTGCGAAGAGGACCTGTTCGGTCGTTTCGTCCGGCCTGATCACAAAGGAAAAGATGCGCTTCGCGGCCTTCGCGATAGCAAAGGCCATGGCGGTTGCCATCTCCGTGATCACGGCGCGATTCTTGCGTTTGGTCACATCCTCGATTGCCTCATCGGCGATGCCCAGACGCTCCAACTCCTCGTCGAGCCGCGTGTAGAGCTCGGCGAAGAAACCGACTGCGCTACGCATGACACGAGCCATTTCTAAATCCTCCTTATGACTTGCCCCTCTCTCCGACCCTATGCCGGAGCCCCAGGCAAACCAGCCTTTGCGCGCCAATCCGATTGGCCGCAGCCCCGAATTCCCACATTTTATAGACCCTCGGAACTGCGGCCATTTCTACCCTTCGATACACTCAGGGGAAACAAGTAGTATATAGCTTGAAAAGTGCTACACCCCCACACCTAATAAGGATTGCGAAGCTATAGAATATCTATCCTTATTAGGTGTGGGGGTAAAAAAACCTCATTGTTTGAGGCATATTTCTATTATAGCAGACTATAGATAGTTAGTCAATAATCTGCGGTTTGAGCTTTTTTGCTTCGGATTCAAAAAATCCAATCCATTCTTTCGGCTCAATTTTTTGAATCATGCGCGGATAATCAACCGCGTCTTTGGCTTTTATAAACTGGGTGCCGAGTTGAAGCGGGTCAATATGCCAGTCAAACTTCATGCGGGCTTTCTCTGCCAAATCCGAAAGGGTAAATCCCCTTTCTTTGCAGATTGCGTAGAGATCAATGTAGTCGCGGGCTTTTGTTCTCTGGTAGATCGTGAAAAGCTTATTGACCGCAATGTCTAAAGCGCTATCAAGCGTTACCCCGTCTTCGGTCAGGCCATGTTCAATTCTCGGAAAGGGAAAGTGCGTAAATTCAACTTTAAGAACGCTCTTATCGGGAAGCGACAGAAAAAATAGATTGCGGTTATAGTTTGATTGGTAATCAACGCTTTGCGCGCCGAGCGCCTTTCCGGTTTCTTTCACAAAAACGTCAACTGGCAGGATATCAATTTCTTTCTCCGAGAAAAAATCCAAATCCTCGGAATAACGATGGTGGAGATAAAACGCCGTAAGCGCGGTGCCGCCGGTCAAATAAAAAGTCTGCCGGATATGTTTGTTTCCCCCGGCTTTCGCGAGAAACGCTCCTTGTGCTTCAGTGAGAATCTTTATTTCCATTAAGAAGCAATTCCAAATAAGCGCGCCGAGCGGGATCAATGTTCAACTCCGGCAAAAACTCTTTAAGTTGCTTCATGCTCAGTTTCTCTCCATCAAGACCGAAGTTGATGAGTTGTTCCAAACGCCATTTTTTATACCCGGGCTTGTCCCGCTTTAAAACTTTTGTATCGGTAGACCAATTACGCATCTTTTTAATTATATCACAAATCGCGTCCCAAAAGAAGGGTCAGAAAATGCTAAACTTTAGATGTGAAACGAAAATATAATTACATCGTCGGCATAGATGAAGCGGGACGGGGTCCGCTTGCCGGACCAATAACTTTTGCGTTTGTGGCGTGTCCGGCGCGCCTGCATCGCAAAATTTTCAAAAACATCCGCGACTCAAAAAAGCTCACGCCGAGAAAACGCGAAGAGTGGTTTAAATTTCTAAAAGCTCATCCAAAACTCGCCTATGGCGTTGCCTCGGTCGGCCCAAAAATTATTGATGAAAAAGGAATCTCCTACGCGAGCCGGCTCGCGATCAATCGTCTTACTCGAAAGTTTCAATTTCGCCCGTTAAAAGTTTTTCTTGACGGCGGGCTGAAAGCACCCGAACAATTCCCTCAAAAAACGGTTATCAAAGGCGACGAGAAAATTCCCGTGATCGCCGCCGCCTCCATCATCGCCAAAGTCACCCGCGACCGGAAAATGACCCGCCTCGCCAAAAAATTCCCCGAATACGGCTTTGAAATCCACAAGGGATACGGAACAAAAAAACATCTCACACAACTCGCAAAGCACGGACCGTCCGCAATCCACCGCACAACCTTCTCGCCGGTCACAAAACTCTTAAAAGTATAGCCGCTAAAATCTTACATAACGTACGATCGTACGTTATGTAAGATTTTATTTCGAAGGGGTTATTTGATTAAAATTCTATAAATCGTGAACGCCAAATTGCCGTCCGCATCACTAATTTCCAAATCAGGAACAATCTTCCCTTTTTCATTAATCATACGCTCCACTTCTTCGCCATACTCGGTCGCCTGATCGGATTTAAGCGGCGCTCCCGGACCGGCTATAACGGCGTAAAGATTGAATCCGCTAAACGCCGCGTTCCCTTTCGCGGCAACCGCATCCAAAAAAGCGCTTGCCGGCATTATCGGAATGCCGTGATAATACTGCCTTCTTGCGAATACCCAAAGCAAAGGCCCAGTTCCGATATCGTCGTCATAAATTAAACCGGGAGGCGGGAGGGTCGCCGGGTGTTTAGAGCCGTATTTCTGAATTACCAGGTTAAGATGCTGATTTGGGTGCTTAGGCAGCCCCGGCCCGCGCGCGTCCCCGATTTCTTCGTTAAAATACTTATCAAGCGCGCTCACGCCGTAATCAAGCGCGTTCCTGAACAATCTATCAAACGTAAGTGCGCCCTCGGAAAACAATAAAAAAGCCGCGGCTGCGATCAGGGTGATTTTCAATCCTTTATTTTTAAGACGCTCCCGAAAAACAGGCAAAGCCAGGGCGATAAAAAGAATTATTGGAATCGCGTATAGCGCCGTAAATCTTATCGCCGAACCGATAGCTAAAAGAAGTAATGTAATAAAAAGGGCGAGTAAAAGGGAAAAAAGCGTTCCCTCTTTGACGCGAGCGGCCTTAACCGAGACGGTCTTCAGGGCGAAAAGCAGAACCGCAAGCGACGCGAACGCGACCAATAAAATCTTTTTTGAAAAAAGTATGAAGAAATTCTCGCCTAAAGCGGAAAACGGCTCCTGTGTTTTGCCGGAAACGCCCTGCCATTCCGGCACCTCCTGGCCGAAAAGATAGGAAAACTGGAGATCAAAATGGCCGAAAGCGCGGTAAAAATTAAAGTTATACGCGATGACGGGCAGAAAAACTGCGAGCGCCAGAAGAAACGCGCCGTACAGGCGCCTATTTTTTAGAAGCGGCGATCGCGTTGATATAAGATAAGCAAGATAAACCGGAACCAAAAACACGCTTGTATACTTAGTGAGAAAAGCTAGCCCCAGAGATACGCCAAACCAAATCCATTTTCCCGGCCGCTCCGAGAACAATAAAAAAAGATAAATATTCAGGAGTATGAGCGGGAACAACAATCCTTCCATCATGCTTAAGCGGGATACTAAAACAGGCGCGAACATGACGGCCCAGAGCACGGCCGCTCCAAATCCGCTCAAATCGCTTCCGGAAAACTTCTTCGCTATCGCGAAAATAAGGATCATTGAAACAATGCCGCCTAAAGCGGACGGGAGCCGGGCGATTAAAAGCGAATCGCCGAAAAGCGAAAAGAAAACTTTCTGCGACAGAAAGAACAGCGGCGGATGGTCGTGAAAAGAAAGTTTCGTCCACCAAGGGAGCACCTGTTCGGCAAGCCACTGGACGGGCGTGGGCTGTAAAGCGCTTTCCAAATAATCCAAATAGCCGATGGAACGGAAAGCGTAGAGGCCCTCGTCAAAAACAAGTTCTGCGGAGCCCAGGCCGGAAAACCGCAACAGCGCGCCAAAAAATACTATCGCGCCGATAATTAGGATCGTCTGTCGGCTCATAACCGGCTAAAAAGCTTCAGCCGCGCCGATACAACCTGTTTCATTTCTTCAATAGAGCCGACCATAAGTTTGTAGGGCGCTACTTCGTCCGAATCTTTCCTGAGCGTTTTTTCAATCCCTTTTCTCCAAGCTATCCGGATTTCCGTATTGACATGAATAATGGAGATTCCCGCGTTAATCGCTTTTATGAAATCCCCGTCCGGAGTGCCGGAACCGCCGTGGAGCACAAGCGTAATCTCCACTGTCTTTTTTATTTCCGCGATGCGTTTCATATTCAAAGATGATTTCGCCGAGCCGGAAACCATGCCGTGGTAATTCCCCACTGCCGGCGCAAGTAAATCAACCCCGGTTTCTTTCACGAACCGCGCGGCATCCTCTGGAGTTGTTAAATCCTTTTCCTCAATCGCCGCGCCTTTGGGAATTTCTTTTAGAATTGCGGACGAACTGCCAATATAGCCAAGCTCGCCCTCAATGATAATTTCTTTATTTTTTGACTTGGCATACTGGACGACTTTTTTCGTTTCCCGGATATTGTCTTCCAATGGAAGCTTGCCGCCGTCAAAAAGCACTGCGTCGTAGCCAGCGTCCACCGCCTCTTTTGCTTTTAGAAACGAGTGTGTATGGTCAGCGTTTAGAAATACCGTAAGATTGTGGTTTTCCCGAAGATCACGCACGGCGGAGACCGCGTCGTGCGGATCAATAAAATCGCGCTCGCCCTCCGAGGTGCCGATGATAACCGGAACCCTT
This sequence comes from uncultured Candidatus Saccharibacteria bacterium, assembly GCA_964368725.1. Classification (GTDB taxonomy): domain Bacteria; phylum Patescibacteriota; class Minisyncoccia; order UBA6257; family 1-14-0-10-40-38; genus CAYJCQ01. The sequence goes on along the minus strand of CAYJCQ010000052.1, from coordinate 209 downwards.
AGCTCTTTTACCGCATCGGCGATAGCCCGAAGAGTAGCCAAATCGGAAATGTTGAAATGCCCGATTGCAATTCTCTTGCGCTCCGCATCGGCTATGATTTCCGGAAATGTTATCATGGGTCAATAAATCTCTTAACCGCTTTAAATATTATCTCATGAATCTCCTTTACTGTCATAAGCTTACCCCTCCACATTGAATCAATTATCCTA
>CAYJCQ010000051.1:0-5377 GCA_964368725.1 uncultured Candidatus Saccharibacteria bacterium | reverse complement strand
TTGGAACGGCTTGATTACCCAATTATTCTTTCTCTATACCCCACTCAAAACATACCTTAACATCTTTGCCGTTCGGATTAAAAATTGTATAGAGCACTGCGGTATTCCCGGTCACAAATCCTGCCGGTTGAGTCGCGATGAAAGGCGCATCCGGCCGATTCCTAAAAGTAATGACATCCAAGAAGCTCCTGGATACGAACTGCTCCTTGGGTTCGCTTAACCCTTCTGTCATGAAAGAAAGCACGTCGCCATGTACAGTGCCGTTCGCGTTTTTCGCGACCGCGCGGAAGTAATAAGCAGTATTAGAAGTAAGTTCTCCCAATATAGCCGCCCACGGAATCCCGTTTGCCGACTGATTCACATACTTTATGTAACCCGCCTGCGTGGAGAGCGCGTCCGCGCGCGTCCCCCACTCAAACCAAACCTCGACGGCGGTGCCGTTAGGATCAACGACCGCGTAGATAACTCCGGATTGAGTGCTAATCAAACCGGCTGGCTCGGTCTTGATGCCCGGAAGAGGCCCTTTCGGACGGATTTCTGTCCCGCTTACAGGCCCGGTTACGGTGCCTGTTGGGGTTATTGGAAGAGGCGCTGGTTTTGGCGCGTTTTGAGTCACAAACGAAAGCGCTTCTCCGTACGCCGTTCCGCCGGCATCGCTCTGGGCCGCGCCGCGGAAATAATACTCTGTGTTAGCAGAAAGATTGTCCACTATCACGGCAACCGGCGTATTCTGACTTTTCGTGTAAAGTTTCTGATAGCCAACGGTTCGGCCGAAATTCTCATCGGTTCCGATTTCAAACCAGACGTAAACATTACCCGATCCGCGAGGCGTAGCAATGCTCGCGTGCAAAACCGCGGAATTGACGCTCACAAAATCCGCCGGTTGTGTCCGTACCGCAGGCGGCTCAACCGCGGAAACCGGCATATATGAAGCCGAAAGACCTCCTACGACCCCCAATACTATTAATTTTTTTAGCATGCTTAAAATTTAATTTTCCACTCAAAAATGACCTTTCACATTACTATAACACATAAAAAGCAAGAAATGTGACAACAAAAAAGCCTGCCTTTTTCAAAGCAGGCCGGAGACCGGTTAAAGTTCTGAATGGAAAAGACAGGTGCACCAGGTGAAGCCGCCCCCGAAAACAACGAACAGGACGAGTGTGCCGGGAGGAACCAGTTCCTGTTCCAGCGCCTCGGCGTAGACAAGCGGGATGGTAGCCGAGGTTGTATTGCCGTAACGGCCGATGTTGTTATGGATGAGGCCTGTAAAACCGGCTACTCGAAGTTTTACCACGATCGGTTCTATCATCCGCAGATTCGCCTGATGAAAGCAGATCAGACCGACCGATCCGAGTTCTACGCCAGCCCTAGAAAGCGCTTGAGGGATAATCCTCTCCGCAACGAGCGGTACCGCTTCCTTGAAAACAGATCGCCCTTCCATCCGGAGCGTATGCCCCTGATCGAAAGGGTTAGTGACGGTTTCCGCCGTGATTGGACTCCGGGAGCCGCCTTTAGGCGTTTCAATAAGACTGGCGAGCGAGCCGTCCGAGCCCGGGAAAAAGCCGTTGGGGAGAAATTCGTCTTCCGCGGCTGACGTTCGTTCAAGCACAAAGCATCCGGCTCCGGAACCCAGCAGTGGAAAAATCGCCCGGTTGTTCCAATCAATGATCCGTTCCATCACATCGGCGCCGATCACCAAGCCGGACTTGCAAAGCCCGCTTGCGATAAAGCCATAGCCGACCGCAAGCGCTTCCACAAAACTAGAACAGGCGACCGAAACGTCCAGTACGAAAAGCTGATGCAGGGCGCCGTCTGGAGCGCGAGAAGGTATACCGAGCTTGTGCTGTACTAAAGAAGCGGTCGGCGGAGTCGCGTGATGGTCGGGCGTAACCGTGGCTACGATCACGAAACCGACCGCGTCCTTGCGCAGACCGGACATCTGAAGCGCGCGCTCCGCGGCCTTGACCGCCAGGTCGGAAGTTGCCTCATCTGGCGCGGCGAAGCGCCGCTCGCGGATGCCGGTGCGCCGCACGATCCAATCCGGATCGCTCGCAAACTGCTCCAGGCGTGGATCGTCAGGAGAAACAATGAGATTCGCGATACAGTCGGCGCGACGTTCCTGCAGAATTCTAGAAATCGCTTCGTTGGTAACAACCCAGTCCGGTACATATGTACCGACGCCGGTAATTTTAACGCCGTACATATTTTCCCTTTCCCGGAATTTGTTTTTCCGTTTTTTTGCCTGGAAAAGAGCCGTTATTACCCTAACACAGCGGCATTCCATAAGGCAAAATCATCATGACAAATGCTTGACATAATTGGTATCACTATGATATAATATAAACAGAATCGGGGTTGGGAAGCCCCGAAAAAGGCAAGCCCAAAAACCGCCAAAGGTGCACGATAATGGGTAAGGAAGGAGGCCTCAAATGAGGCATTTGTACTGGAAAGTAGTTTCAAGCCTGTTCGTGAAGGGCGGGTTCCGTCGGGTGGTAGAGATGCACATCTACCACGACCTCACGACCGGAACCGAGGAGTGGACCGGCGAGATTCGCGCCGAGATGATCCCGATCGCCGCCCGCAACGTCAGCTGATCGCGCGCGGCCTACGCCAGGTAGTAGAAATAGGATAAAGAGCTCTCTAACACGAACAATCCCATTTTCACTACCTGGTACGGGCCGCAAAGGCCGCACGGACATGTCCATGCGGCCTTTAAAATTTATTTCAATCTCTCGTAATACTGCCCTATTCCCAAGATGTCCGCCTCTCTCCAGTACCTACCTATCAGTTGAAAACCGACTGGTAATTCGCCCTTGCCATAGCCATATTGCCTAACCGGCATAGAGAGCCCCGGAAGTCCCGCAAGATTCACCGGTATCGTGAAAATATCAGAGAGATACATTGCCAATGGGTCATTCGCCTTCTCCCCTATCTTGAACGCGCGGGTCGGCGCAACCGGCGTCAAAATCACATCCACCTCTTTGAATGCCTCTAGAAAATCGTTTTTGATGAGCGTCCGCACTTTCTGCGCTTTTGCATAGTAAGCGTCGTAGTAACCGGACGAAAGCACAAACGTCCCTAAGATAATTCTTCTTTTCACCTCTGCTCCAAAACCATGACTCCTTTGTCCTAAATAAATATTTAAAAGTTTATTCGTGTCATTCGTGTGCATTCGTGGATTAGTATTATCCATCCGCGCATAGCGGATACCGTCAAAGCGTGCCAAATTTGCCGATACCTCCGCCGGCACAATAATATAGTAAGCGGATAATGCGTACTTCGTATGAGGCAAACTGATTTTTTTGAATTTCAATCCCAAACTTTTTATTTTTTCAATCGCTTCTTCAACTTGCTTTACCACTTCCGGCTCAACACCGGCAATAAAGTATTCTTCCGGAATCCCAACCGTAAGCTTTTTTATATCCTCCAGTTTCGGATTTAAAAGCTCGTCGCCATAGCCGTCCCCGGGCGCGTCCGCGCTTGTGGAATCATACCTGTTACTCCCCGCAATCGCCTTAAAAACAATCGCGGCGTCCTCCACGGTTTTTGTAATAGGCCCGATTTGATCCAAGCTTGATGCCATAGCGATAAGCCCGTGGCGAGACACCGCCCCGTAGGTCGGCTTCAAACCGACAACGCCGCAAAAAGCCGCTGGCTGTCGGATTGATCCGCCAGTGTCAGATCCCAAAGCCGCGAGCGCCATATTGTCCGCGACCGCGGCCGCAGAGCCGCCCGATGATCCTCCGGGCACGCGCGTATGATCGTACGGGTTTTTCGTTATTTTGAACGCGGAATTCTCTGTTGAAGCGCCCATAGCAAATTCGTCCAAATTCGTTTTACCTAGAAACACGGCGCCCGCATCTTTTAGTTTCTTTATCGCGGTTGCATCATAACTTGCAACATAATTTTCCAAAATCTTTGATCCGGCAGTCGTAACCCCGCCCTCAATAAGCATATTATCCTTAATCGCCATCGGCACTCCGGCAAGCACCGGCAACTCTCGTCCCTCCGCAACCGCCAAATCAGCCGATTCTGCCTGCTTCATTGCAGTATCTTTGCTTAAACTCAAATACGCATTGATTTTTTTGTCCTCGTCTTCAATGCGAGAAAAATATGCTTCCGCGAGATCAAGGGCTTTAAAATCTTTATTCAGAAGCCCGTCGTGAAATTTCCTGATTGTTAAATCGTGCAAATGCATAACTATTCTCCGCCAGAGGCGGATCCGCCTTCGGCGGAAAACACCGGAGGAACTTTAAGATACCGTCCTTCTTTTTCCGGAAACGCCTCTACTGCCCTCTCCAGTAGCAATCTATCTTCTCTTATCAAATCTCCTCTCGTCACATTCTTAAGCTCTGTCCCTCCCGCCATCGGAGCGACATTGTCCGTATTCACCTCCTGCAGTTCCTTAAAGTGTTCCAAAATTTTCTCCAAGTCCTTAAGGAGCTTCTCCTCCTCATGCGCGTGGAGCTCAATGCGCGCGAGCACGGCCAGGTGTTCAAGGTGTTTTTTATCCAAGATCATGATGCTAATGTGTATGCTAATAAATGCCGATCTACAAATTGCGAATACGTTTTACAGTATAAATTGTAGCATATTTTGAAAAAGAAGAGCCCCCGCGAATAAGCTCAAGCGGGTGGTAAATTGAAAAGGCTCCGCGCAAACATCGCGCGGAGCCCTGTTCCCGTTTTTTGGCGTATCGGGAGAAACCTGTGCCCAAGGACTTAAGACAAAGTACATATATCACAAGTCCAAAGGGTAAAAGAACTGCTACTGTGCCCCGTAGCGAGCTTCGCTCTGCTACTGGGGCTTGCGGAGAGAAAAAACGATCTCGCCCTCGAGATTCCACTGATCGTCCGGATAGGCGTAAGCCGCATCGAGCCACCGGCCCCCACCACCACGCCTCAGGCAGAAGACGCGCGGAAAGCCGCCGGAGTCAGAGATGGGCTTCATCGCAATCCAGAAGACGTCTCCATTCGGCTGATCCGTGAGTGTGAGCCGGAGATGGGGACCGACTTCCGCAGGGCCGAGGCCGAACTCTTGGGCTCGGGCGAGCACCTCGGTTGTCGTGGGAAGCCGGTTCGGATCGGTGAATCCAAGGTCTCTGACCTTGACGCGGACGAGCGCGATCTGCTCTGGAGTCGGAAGGGTCGTGAACTCCGGCTTGCCCATGATATCGCGCGCCCATTAGGAAATCTCGCAACCGGCCTCCTTGAGCGCGGTGAGGAAATCCGCCGCGCTCTTGCCGCCGATCGTGAGCGTGCGCCAGATCGGGAATGTGTGTGTCGTCACACATGCTCCAGTCCTGCCGTTGGCGTCGTGATCCCGGGAACCGCCCCGCAATCGTGACATCGTTGAAAACGGCATCCTATTCGCT
>CAYJCQ010000050.1:0-5543 GCA_964368725.1 uncultured Candidatus Saccharibacteria bacterium | reverse complement strand
GGATTCTCGCTCCAAATCATCCCCGGCGGCGCTAAAAGGATAGAGTACTATACTGGTTTGATCGGCAAGATGGAGCAGAGGCATCCGGCTTTGCTCTTTCTTATGACCGCGGTTTTAGGGGTGTTTGTGGTTTTGGTTGAATTGCCGTGCACCGGCGCTCCTTATCTGGCCGTGCTCGGGCTTCTTTCCAAGGGCGCCTATGCGACGGCAGTGCCGCTCCTGCTTTTGTACAACTTCATATTTATAGTGCCGCTTTTTATCATTATCGGCATTGCTTATTTCGGCACCTCATCCGACCGGCTGGAATCGTGGCGTAAAGAGCACCGCGGGCTAATGCGTCTTTTGATCGGCATATTCCTCCTTGTTCTGGGTCTTTACATGGTTTATTCCTTAAACCCTACTTTTTAAAGGTCGAAGGAAATTAATCTTAGATTAAATTTATGACGCAGTCGCAAAAAATATTTCTGTTTCTCTCGCGCATTTCGCTCGGCTGGCTTTTCTTTTACGCGGGCATAACTAAAGTATTGAATCCGGAGTGGAGCGCGGCCGGCTATCTTCAAGGCGCGAAGGCGTTTACGGGTTTGTTTCAGTGGTTTGCTTCGCCCGCGAATATCGGCTGGGTGAACTTTATAAACGAGTGGGGACTGACATTGCTTGGAATTTCCCTGATCTTGGGTATCGGAGTGCGGTTGAGTTCTGTTTTGGGAATTTTACTCATGCTCCTTTATTACTTAGCTTTGGGTTTCCCGTATCCGAATCCGCATTCGTACATTGTTGATGAGCATGTCGTCTACGCTTTAGTTCTCGCGTTTTTCGCGGTGATCAAGGCCGGCAGGATTTGGGGTTTGGAAAATTGGTGTTCTAATTTGCCGATTTGTTCCAAGTTTCCGAAATTGAGAAATTGGCTTGGTTAAATAACGTGTGAAAATGTATATGTGGAAAAATAAAATAATAGTTTTGGTGATTGCGGTTTTGGCGATCGGCGCATTGGGCGCGCGAAGCGCCGAGGCGAACGGCGGCGACGATCATACTGTGGCGGAAGAAGCGGCGGGCAAAGAAATTTGGAATAAACTGCAGGCGAAAACCGTATCCTGCGGCGATTTGACAGATGACGACCTCGGCGCTTTGGGAGAATACTTTATGGGAACCATGTTAGGGGAAGCGCATGCAGGCATGAATCAGATGATGACCACAATGATGGGCGAGGAAGGCGAGAGGCAGATGCATGTGGTAATGGGCAAGCGCTTGAGCGGCTGCGATACTGCGGCGGTTTATCCTCCCGGCGGTTTCGGTTTTATGCCAATGATGGGTCCTTACGGTATGATGGGATTTGGTTCCGGCATGATGGGAGGGTGGAACGCTGGCAGTAATCCAATGAGTTTGGGCGGTTTCGGTTCCTGGCTCGTAATGCTTGCCTGGATTGTCTGGTTTATCGTCGGTCTTCTTGCCGCAGTTTGGTTTTGGAGGCAAATTAATAAAAAATAGCAAAAACTGTTTTTTATGAAGCTTGGTATCATTCTGCAATCCAATAAACCAGAGCATATTTGGAATACTCTCCGTTTTGTCATAACGGTTCTTAAGGCCGGCCACAAGGTAAAAACGTTTCTTATGAATGAGGGATCAGAACTTGAGTCGGTTGCCGATACCGACGATTTCGATATCTCTAGGAAAATCGGTGAATATAAAGAGTTGGGAGGCGAGCTCTACGCCTGCGGTACCTGCCTTAAATTGCGCGGCAAAAAAGAGAGCGCCGTGTGTCCGGTCGGCGGCATGGACGGCCTGCTTAAAATGACGGAAGAATCTGATAAAGTCCTGGTATTCGGATAACGGGGTTGATAGAAGAGTTATCCAATTTGGTATCATTACCTGCAATGCAGACATTTTTGGTGATTATTCATTCAATAGGCGCCGTGCTTGGTGTGGGCGCCGTAACTTTCGCGGAAATTTTTTATTTAAAATTCAAAACATTTCTTGGCGGCCAGCTGCATCCGACCAATAACAGCTTTTTTAAGATCATATTCGCGGTTGAGCGCGTTGGACTTACGCTTCTTGTTTTCTCCGGCTTGGGGCTGCTTCTTATGGACGGCGAAGCATTGCGTACCGACCCAAAACTTTGGGCAAAACTCGCAATTATGCTTGTGCTTCTTTTCGATACAGTTCTATGGAAATCTCAGAGAGTTTCCGGTCTGCTCTGGGGGGCGGTCTCAATCGCCTCGTGGTACACGACGTTGATTCTTGGTCTTTTGCACGGGCTTGACGCTTCGTTCGCGTTAGTTATGTTTTGGTACTTAGGCGTTATTTTGATTATCGCCGTTATCCTCAATTTTGTCCGGAACGCGCTCGGCATCCGTAATACGGCGAAATGATTTTTAATTCTATCGGGAAAGGATTGGCTGGGACTCTAACGCTCCTCATTTTTTATTTTGTTGTGGTTTCGTTGATATCCGGAGTTGAATTTTCGCTTAATCAGTTTTTTGCGAACCGTTATTGGATTCTGGCGCTCGCGTTCGGCTTCGGAGTTCAAGTCGGGCTTTTTTCGTATATTAAAGCGCGGCACCGCGCAATGATGTCTAAGAAAATGGTTGTGGTCTCGGGCGCCGCCTCGGGCACGGCAATGGTTGCCTGCTGCGCGCATTATCTTGCCAATGTCGTCCCGCTTATCAGCGCAACCGGACTTGTAACGCTAGTCAGTCAGTACCAAGGCGAGTTCTTCGCGATCGGGCTGGCTTTCAATCTTTTGGGCATCGGTTACTTGGTTTATAAATTGGTAAAACATGAATAATTTCAAAACCGGTATTATTATTTTTGTTTTGGTCGCGGCGGCAGGAATGGTTTATTTCTCGCTGAACAATGAGAGTGTGTCCCGGAACGAGGATGCCGCGCCCGCAGCAACCGTTATTTTGGGGCCCAGAACCGATGATAAGGGGAGCGTTACTGTTACGGTGGTGCCGGAGGATGTTTCTGAAACCGGGTTGGTCTGGAATTTCTCCATAGTTATGGATACGCATTCGGTTGAACTCGCGGCCGATTTGATGGAATCGGCGGTTCTGGCAGACGATCAAGGCAGCGAGTTTCAACCGCTTGCCTGGGAAGGGGATGGTCCGGGCGGCCACCACCGGAGCGGAATTTTGAAATTTAAGCCCATCACGCCCCTGCCAAAATCCATAACACTGAAGATTTTTGATTTAGGCGGCGTTCCGGAGAGAAGTTTCCTGTGGATCTTTTAGGGATAAGCCGTTCTTAAGGCGGTAAAGTTGACATGATCCAAAGCGGTGATACGATAAAAAGGTATATGAACCAAGTAACTATAGAAAAAACCCCAAAGTATCTCATCGTGAAAATTCCTTTGACTTCAGTCCAGACGTGCAGGGCAGAACTTTCTCCAAAAAGCCGCAGAGACATTCACCGTGCCATTGCCGAAGGATTGAGCGATATAGAAGCCGGCCGATCCATCGGCCCGTTTAAAAACGTGAAAGATTTTAGAAAGGCAATCCGCGCCGTTACGAGAAAGTGATGAAGTTAGCATTATCAGAGCGCGCTCTCCGGGATTATCGGGCATTTGGAGCCGCGGTTCAGCAACGGATTGATAAACAATTCGCCTTTCTTATCCGTAATATTCGTCACCCTTCGCTTCGCGCAAAGAAATACGACGAGGCGAAAAATGTTTGGCAAGCACGGGCGACCGGGGAATACCGTTTCTATTTTCAAATACGAGGAAACATCATTTATATTCTTACCATAATAAAGCACCCGAAATAACGAGGTGAGATCTTTGATTCGTTGGGCTTGCATTTTTAGGCGTAGTATGCTATAATGGCAATTGCCTTGAAAAATCAAGGAAAATCAGCACTTTTCAAGATTATATACTACTTGCTAACGCGGGTATAGCATTTAATGTATTGGAATGCAGATTCGCCGTGGCGTCGAGTATCTAGAATATGGATATTGGGCGCTGCGGCGAAAGAGATGAAACGCTCCGCATGGTGCGGAAGCGTTCAAGTCAGCCGCAAGCAAAAGGAGACATGCGCATGGGAAAGCCCAGCGTGGAACAGCAGTTCGCGATGCTCGCGGCGATCGGGGCGAACACCGACTGGGGTTCGCTTACGACCGAAGAGCTTCAGCTCGGCATCACGGAGGCCTCGCGTGCCGGAGCCGAGTTCACGGCTTTCGTGCGGAACGGATGCCAAACGGTGACGGCAGGGCCCTTCAGGGAGACTGGGGAGCTCACGATCGAGATCCCCGCACTCCGGCGCCCCACGCTTCAGGAGATCAAGGCGACGTATCCATGGGTGGATAGGATCGAACTGGACGCTTCACCGACCAGTCCGGTCATCCTCCGACTCGCCACGGTTCTCCTGCCCCGAGAAGAGGCGGTCAATGGGGCGAACTACGAACGCCGCCTCATTCCTCACCAGGGTTTGCTTCTGGGACTTCAGCATCGCGACTGGCTCATCAGCCATCAGGACGAGCTTCCGGAGCCAGCGCAGTCCGTCCTGAAGTCGCTCCTCGGCAAGGTCTACATCGACTTCCCGGGGATCATCGTGGTGCACTCGGACGGCGTCCGCAGCTTCCCGGACTGCTACGAGGATGCGGGGCGCTGGGACGGCAGTTGGCACTGGCTCGACGGCGTCTTCGATCAGTACGGGCGTCTCGCCGTCTCCGGCAAGTAGCAACACTAGGGTTCTTGCGTGCTTTGGTTATCCCGACCTCTGTCACTGGGAACCCTTCGGCCCCGCCCCTTTGGAGCAACAAAAGGGCGGGGCACACAACTCACGGCTCTGTGCGATTCGCGCGCAGGGCCGGTTTTTTTATGATACAATCATATTTGGATAGTAGATCGTGTGCATACGGTTACGGCTGTATGCGTCGAATTCCGCTACCGCAAAAATCAGGGTCGCCGCGGGTACGCTTGCGGCGAGCGCGTTTCTGCGGTACGCACACAACATATTGCTACTTGGTGCGGGGAGTTAGGGCATTTAAGATGCCGGATACGATTCAATTCTAAGTTTCATAAATTATGGAACAAGGAGTGGTGGCTTTGGCGACTCTCCGCATATTCGTGGTGAACTCGGACGGCAACCGCAACATCCCGTACTGCAACAAGGATGCGAAGCGCTGGAACGGCAATTGGAACTGGCTCGACAACGACTTCAATCAGAACGGGCGTCTCGCCGTCTCAAAGCAACTGGCAATACATAGGGTTACGGCACATGCTCGGCGCGCATCGCTTGTTTTAGCCAGCCGCCGAGCATTTTGCCCGTATCATTCAGTTTTTCCGAGAGTAGGCCGTATTGATTTGTGGAGATGCCTTTGATTTCCCAAAGCACTTGCAGTAAGAATTTCAATGTATCAAATTTGGTGTTTGATTTTTGAAGCGCCGGCAATTTCTGTTCCTTCCTTACATATTGAGCGATGAATATAAGCTCAATGGTTTCAATAAACAAGGCGTCAATTTTCTCGCCAAGCGTGTATCGGGAAGATTTTGGAATGTGGACAAGGAGCTCGTGCCACATCTTGTAACTATTTACGACATGGGTCAGAAT
>CAYJCQ010000049.1:0-5710 GCA_964368725.1 uncultured Candidatus Saccharibacteria bacterium | reverse complement strand
ACAGATTTATTTTTGAAAAACAATCAGGAGCTAAAGCATCGCTTGATTTCCTGATTGAAGCGCCGCCCGGATATTTATTCCGGGAAAACGGCCAGAACGCTTTTAATTACGTAACTAATGAACCGCGCTCCCGCGAGATAATAGATTTAACGCTCGTGAAAGATCTTCCGGCAAACCAGCGCTGATAGTAAGTCGTTCTCCGGAAGGCGCTGTCAGGGAAATTGTTTCCGCGTGTAAAAACTGCCTGCCAATGCCGATCATCTCGGCAATTCGATCTTTCATTTTTGATTTCCCATACAAGACATCGCCTACCACCGGGTGATTGATTGAGGCGAGATGCGCGCGGATCTGATGAGTCCTGCCCGTCTCCGGTTTTATTTTCAGCAGAGTAAATTCCGACCCTTGAAAGCCATAACGACTGTCCACTTCGTACAAAGTCCTGGCCTCCTTGACCATTTTCGCGCCTCTGACGTACGTAGTACGTTTAGTCGTGCCGGGCTTAAGCCCCAAAGGAGCGTCAATTAAGCCCTTTTCCCCGCTGACCCTGCCGTAAACCAAAGCTATATAAGTTTTTTTAACTTCATGTGATTGAAATGAGCGCTTTAAAAAGTCGTAAGCGCGATCACTCAAAGCGACGATAATAACTCCGGAAGTGTCCTTGTCTAAACGATGCACGATACCCGGCCTTGTAACCGGATCGTCCCCAACGCCCTTAGTTTGAGGATAATGTTCAGACAGCCAATCAACCAAAGTCGGCTCAGCGGCTTTTGCCGCCCTACCGCCCGCGGATGAATATGGCGACTTTCCGCTTGAATGCACGAGCAAACCAGCCGGCTTGTTCAGCGCGACAAAATCCTTATTTTCGTAAATCACCCTTATATCCAAAGCGTTCATCTCTGCGCATTAAGAAATAAGAAACTATGCTTCTGTTTAAATCTTTCAGCACCATCCCGAAAGCTATAAACAGAGCCACAATCAAAACTTTAACTTCGGTGCTCGTGGAGAGAAAAGCGCTCCAAAAATAAGCGGTAAGCCGAACCGGGTTGCCGAGCGCGGCCGCAAGCGCATTATCAACAACGCGGCTTACAAAAACGAAATTGGCTATCAGGTATACCGCTATGATGCCGCCGACAAATTCAATCAGGAAAAGCGGCACGATACTGCGCTTGAACCAAAGCCCGAAGACCCGCCGCATAATGCGCGCTTTGAGATTTGAATGCAAATCAGGCATTTGATAATTTTCTGAAAATGCGCTTGGCCCTGAAAAGACGCATCTTCAAAGTTGACATGGAAATTTTTTCGGCCTTTGCGATATCTTTATAGGACATATCTTCAAGATAATATAACTTGAGCAGCCGCCCCAAATGTTCCGGCATCTTCGCAATCACGCCCGCGACTTCGTGCCTGGCGTCGCTTACGGTCGCCAGGTCGGCGTCCTCCGAAGCCGGCCCTTTTTTGCCGTCCTCGTCATAAAGGAAAGTATCCAAATATTCGGTCTTACCCCCAACCTTGCGCAGGCGCTGATAATGAGTAAAAGAAGTATTCATCAAAATCTTGTATGCCCAGCTTTTGAAGCTCGCGTCCGGCTGTTTTTTAAACCTCTGGCCGTTCAAATATATCTTGGTGAACGTCTCCTGGACAATATCCTCCGCTTCCTCGCGATTCCTCACAACGCCAAAAGCCGTCTTCAAAAATTGCGCCTGATAACGGTCTATCAAGGCGGAAAAAAATGACGGCTCATCAAGCGAAAGCTTTAAAATTTCCTCGTCTTCTCTCTGCAAGTAATCCATATAAGATGACAATGACTATAACAATAACTATGACAACGCGGTTAATGAGATATTAAGCAATCATAACTATTCTGACTCGGTATTGAAGTTATGTGCGTTAAATCACCTGCCATATTCGCAGATTTGAGGAAATAAGTCAAACGCGTTTTTCCAAATTATCTCCCGTATTTGAGCAATTTATTGGCCTGATTGTTGGAATAGTCCTTCTCAATAAATCCGGAAAACGAACTGATGACAATATGGATGTCATGATCTTTAAGCGCGGTACCGCTTGTCTTGCCTGCTCCGCCTGAACCGAACTTCTGTTTCGGGACAAAAAGGTTTGCCTGAGTCTGTGTTGAACCGCCGGCAAGAACCGAAACTGAAGTGGTGGCAAAAACCGCGCCGCCTTTTATCGGATCGCCGTTGTAAAAATCTATCTCCGCGTTGCTTACGTCTTCGTCGCCGATGTTATATATGGTTGCGGCAACTGTTACGTTATTATCTTCGTTCTTTGAAAGCGCCGAAGGGTTAAATAAAATGTCTTGGGGCTGGATTGAAAGATCCGGCTCTAAATCCACAAAGAAAGCATCGCCGTCGGTTATCTGGAATTGAGTTGTTGTGGCTTTGATACCCGCATTATAAGTTCCCTCGGTACCGGTTCCTGAAAAACTGTTTCCGTATATGCCGTCATTGGGCAGAACGTCGTTGCTTAAGCCATCGTCGCGTAATGCAATCGCAGTATCAAGTCCGGCAGGATCAACTATTGATGCCTCAACTCCGGCGTTTAAAATAGGGCCCAAGCTGTCAGTTAATTTTGTCTGGAGAATAACCGTATCGTTAGGTTGATAGTTTGTTTTGTCGGTATAAAAATCAATATTCACGTCGTCTGTGAATACGACATTAAGATTAAAAGGCGTTGCGGCTGGAATGCTTGTCCCGATCACCTTCACCGTCCAAACTCCCTGCTCCGGCGCGGAGAATTCAAACATTTCAAATGCCTGACCTGAAAAAGTTCCCTGGGCATAGGTTACGCCGCCGTAATTCTGATAATTAGATGCATTCACTGTTACTCCTGTCGGCGATACAAATTCTTGATTAAGTATTCCTCCCTGCCACATGAGCGACGACTTAAATTCGGTGCCAAGATCTTGGCTTACGGCAATTTTTATCTCTCCGGGATTTACCGAATCACTGACGCTTATATTCTGGACATTAGTTCCTGATTGCGTGCTAGGCGCACTGCAGGCAGGGAAAGATACCGAAGTGCCATTCAAAATATTAATCACCTCGGTTATGACCGCGGAGTCGTCGTAATAAGCGGGAGAATTCAGGAAATCCAGCGCGTCCGTATGCACGTTCAAATGCTCATAACAACTGATATTCGGGATATTCACGCTTGCAGATGGCACAACCGTATCGTTTACGGTAAAGAAATAAGAATAAGGGAAACCGAGTTGGAAAATAATGTTGTATGGAAACGGCAAAAGATTTATAGCCGTAAGCGTTGCGGCCAAAGCAACGTTATTGGTGTCTGTTCCGGCAACTTCGGAATGATTTACTCCTTTATTGTTAAAACTGCTGTTAAGGGCATTAAGGAAGTTTGATCCGGGAATCATCTGGAATTTGGCGATATCCAATGGATCATCTCCTACTAACCCCCCGAAAAGCACGGACACCAAACTTGCCGCAATCGGCGCGCCTTCATTAGGAGTACCTAGCGTTATAAGTTTATCAATATCGTTCTGATAGCCGCCTTGCGAGATATACCACCTCGTTGCCAAACCGCCCATTGAATGAGCGACCACCGAAACTTTGCTTGCGCCTGTCTGCTGTTTAACTGTTTGAATCGCCTGCTTGACCTGTCCGGCAAGAACTTCAATGTCGCCATTATTTGGGACTAACCCTTTTTCCCCTAAAACCTGCCCAACTTTGAAAACCTGAAAACCGGCGCTTTGAAGGGAAGATTCTACAGGCCCCCAAATCGTGTCGTCGCTGTAGATGCCGTGGATCAATAAAACAGCAACAGGGCAAGAACCAGAATTCACGTTAAACTGGCACGGGTGTCTGGCATAATTACTGATCCTTATTTCGTCTAAATAGCCCTTAAACACGCGATTAGGATCGTCTGTTCTGCCATCTTTTCCGATGAAGAACGAACTGGTAACGTTATTCAAGGCGGTCGGTACGCTCACGCTGTCAACCTGGATGCCATCTACAAAAAGCTTAAGAACACTGCCGTCATAGGTTGCGGCAACATGATGCCACTCGTTTAAAATTTGATTGGGAAATACGTAATCAGCCCTGTAAAGGTTGTTGCCGGAATAAACATTAATGCCGATTACATTAGCTGACTCATAAAATAACTGGAACAACGAAGTTAAATTGTTATCGGTATTTTTAGAAAGCAGCATAAAACAATCCACACCTCCGCAGTCGCTTATGGTCTTCGGCATTCCTTGCAGGTTAAACCAGGTTTCTATCGTAAACGCGGATGGATTATCCAAAAGACCGTTGCTCACGTCCACATACCCCTTGTTGCCGTCAAACTCCATCGCATACGTACTGCCGGAGAGCGGCGCCGTCGTGGTCGTCCATTTAGGAAACTGCGTTCCTACTTTTTGTAAAACTCCATTATGCTTACCAGCTGCGTCAACCACAGAGTTGCCGCTGCCTTCATCTAAATGATATAGGGCGTCCGTAAATGGATCTGGCGAGTATTCACCGGATGACGGCGCGGGACTATTCCAGGCGTTTTGAGCTATGAAGGGGAAATTATCCTGATTGCTTCCCCCACTAACGAAATATGGGCTATCGCAGAAACCATCTCCGTTAGCATCGTTGCAACCCTCCGCCGGCGTGTCGTAACTAGACCAATAATTTCCTTCTCCATTATAATCCCAGGAATTGGTTCCATTATCTTCTGCCTGCTTGGTGTTGTTAATAAAGTTGTTATGATAGATAATGTTTTGATTGGAGGATTTGATATCAATACCTTTATAGTTAGAATCCGCAGTGATATCAAAAAGAATATTTTGGTCAGCAGTTTTGTAGAGAAAAACACCCTCAGTATTACCATAGCCAGTTATTTTGGAAAGGGTATTCTTTTTAGAAAAGAAGTAGACGTAAACCCCAACGCCGTTCGAATTTGCTGTGATGTTTGAGATAAGATTGTTATCGGAAAAAGAGTCAAGTAGTATACCAGCCCAGATATTGGAAATGACGGTTACGTTAGATACAGTGTTATTACTGGAGTAATAAAGATCTATACCTCTACCAAAATTTTGTATGGTGCAATTTCTGATCGTAATATTCTGCCTGCCGGGAACATATATGCCGTCATAATTAGAACCGGGAGTGCCCTTAATCGTAAACCCATTACAATCAAGGGTAATGTTATCTGCTCCAATAGTAAGGCCATTTCCGCTACAGTTTAAATTTGATGTAAGCGTAGTTGACGTAGTGATATTGTCGCCGCATTTAACCGCGGAGGTCTCGGCAACTGCCGGAATCACAAAAATCATTGCCGCGGCGAAAAACAAGGTGAAAAGTACGAGTAATTTATTTTTTTGAAATTTCATAAAAATTCTCAAACAGTTGCGCGACGACCATTGGGCCGGTGCCGCCGGGGGTAGGGGTGATATATGACGCCTTGCGCCGGCACGATTCAAAATCAATGTCCCCTACTGCTTTGCTGTTTTTTAAGGCATACCCGAAGTCAACCAAAACCGCTCCTTTCTTTATATACTCGCCTCGGATAAGCCCTGCTTTGCCTGCGCCGGTAACTATCAAATCAGCGTCTTTTAGATTTTCCCCATTAACCTCCCCCCTGCCCAGTACTCTAACAAACCGCGCTTTTCCGCGCAACCATTCGGCAACCGGCTTGAGATCGGAAGAGCACACGGCTGAACGACCGTCACGGAGTGATGGCGGATGGCGGG
>CAYJCQ010000048.1:0-5845 GCA_964368725.1 uncultured Candidatus Saccharibacteria bacterium | reverse complement strand
GAGAAGACGTGGTAGGCAACCGCGCCAAAGCAAAAGTGGTTAAAAACAAAGTCGCTCCGCCTTTCAAGATCGCCGAATTTGACATTATGTACGGCATCGGCATTTCCTACGAAGGCGACGTATTAAACTCGGCCATGAAGTACGGGGTGATCACAAAATCATTGGCAAACTATACGTTTGTAGGAGAAAAGTTGGGCGGTGGATTTGAAAACGTGAAGGCAAAACTGGAGGAAGACAAAAAGCTCCTGCACGAGATTGAGAAAAAGGTACGGGAAATAGCGAAATAACCGCCCGTCATCAACGAATAACGAATTATTTTGCGAATTTACGAATCGCTAACTTACCACCAAAAACTTCTTAAGAAAAGGGGTTTTTGCCGCCGTCAGATTTAGCTTGACCGGAAAAAACACAGCCATTATGCTTTGATAAGCACTGGTAACTTAAAGGTTTTTTGGTTTTTTAAAACCGAATAAGGGGGAGAAATGAAACGGCGCAGAAAGATCTCGAGCGGCGATCCGCTTGTTGATTGGCTTTTCGTGAGAATCGCGCAGATTTTAAACAGAAAAGGAACAAATATAACTCTTGTTCGAAGTTTGACCGAAACAAACTGCGGCAGGAGAAGAACTATTTACGGCGTCGTAGAATATGGCGAAGACCCTTATAAGAACGATATTCTAATCAACGGCACCCATGCGATGAATAGGCGCCCCGAAGGCAGAGGTATAACGCTTCTCCATGAAGCTATTCATATCCTCATGCGCACAGTGCAGGAACCGCGCGTCCTTAATCTTGAACCACTGCTTTGGGAAAGATTGAGCCCAGCGCAAAGACGATTCATCATCTTCTATGTACCGCGACATTTCACCGATCAAAGGTAACGTCGCGCCCGCCCCAAAAAATGAGGCGGGTTTTTTATTGTTGACAAAACACCTGCCAATGTTAGTATTGATATATAAAGGTCGCTCTACAGGCGACCTACAATTTTAGAAAATCTCTAAATCCGAAACCCTAATCTCTAAATAATATCAAATTTCAAAACCTTTTACCTTTTTAGAGATTAGAAATTAGAGCTTAGAGATTCATGAGTATATGATGGACCTAAAAACAATCCGGCGGGCGATTGACCAGCTTGCGGAAGAAAAGAGCATTGATTCGGCTAAAATCCTTGAGGCAATCGAGGCCTCTATTGCCGCCGCCTACAAAAAAGAATACGAGAAGAAAAGCGAGGTCATACGGGCGAAATTCGATTTGCGCACCGGCGGCCTTAAGTTTTGGCAGATAAAAACCGTTGTTGATGAGACAACGGCGCGTATTGAGCCGCCCGAAGAAAACGAAACCGAACAGCTTCCGGAAGGAGAAACGATCCTCCCCCGCTACAATCCAGACCGGCACATCCTCATGGAAGACGCTAATAAAATAAAAAAGGACGCCGCTCTTGGAGAAGAGCTTGAGTTCCCGCTTGAACCTAGGGAGGACTTCGGCAGAATCGCGGCGCAGACCGCGAAACAGGTCATCCTGCAGAAACTCCGCGAAGCCGAACGCGAGTCGGTAGCGGCCGAATTCAAAAACCGCGAAGGAGAAATAGTTTCCGGAGTCGTTCAGCGCTTTGAACGCGGCACCGTCCACGTTGATTTGGGACGGGCGATCGGCGTCATGTTTCAGAACGAATCGGTGCCCGGAGAACATTACAAAACCGGCGACCGGCTTAAATTCTTCATACTGGCAATCCAGGAAGAAAGCCGGACGCCCGGAATAATACTCTCTAGATCGCATCCGAAATTCATAGCAAAACTTTTTTCTCTAGAAGTGCCTGAAGTCGCCGACGGCTCGGTTGAAATAAAAGCTATGGCTCGGGAAGCCGGCAGCAGAACCAAAATAGCGGTGGTATCCAGTTCCGAAGGCGTTGATCCCATAGGCGCCATGGTGGGCCAGCGCGGCACCCGGGTAATGGCGGTCTCCAACGAACTCGGCAACGAAAAAATAGACATTATTGAATGGTCCGAGGATCCGGCAAAATTCATAGCCAATTCACTGTCTCCGGCAAAGGCGAGAGACGTGGAGATTCTGCCCAGGCGGGAAGCAAAGGTCTTTGTTGACGAACAGCAATTATCCCTCGCTATCGGCAGGGGCGGCCAGAACGTGCGCCTAGCCGCAAAACTCACCGGCTGGAAAATAGACGTGCGCTCCGCCTCGCGCCCTGACGAGAAACAAGCAGAAGGAGTGGCGGAAGCCGCGGCCGACGAAACAAATAATGACGGCGGAGAGGTAAAAACAGAAAAAAAGTCGGAAGAATAGCAAAATTACATGCATTACCTAATCTTCGTTCCTGTTGCGCTCGCGGTTCTCTGGAGCGCCTATATTATCTACTGGATTCGCCGCCAGCCGGCCGGATCTGGCGCGATGGAGGATCTTTCTAAAGCAATTCAAGAGGGATCTTCGGCATACCTTAAAAGGCAATATAAATCCGTGGCGCTGGTCGCGGCTGTTCTTTTTATTCTTATTTATCTCGGCTTAGGCGCCGCATCGGCGATCGGATTTCTGATCGGGGGCGCCGCCTCGGCGCTGGCTGGATTTATCGGCATGAACGTGGCCGTGCGCGCCAACTCGCGCACCGCGAAAGCGGCCGAATTAGGCCTTATGCCGGCGCTCTCCATGGCTTTTAAAGCCGGTTCGGTAACTGGATTTCTAGTGGTTGCCTTGGGGCTTCTTGCCGTCGGCGGATTTTATTTCGCGACCGGAGACGTTAAAGCGCTGGTTGGCTTGGGCTTTGGCGCGAGCTTGATCTCGATTTTCGCCCGTCTTGGGGGCGGCATTTACACGAAAGCGGCCGACGTAGGCACGGACCTCGTGGGCAAAGTTGAAGCCAATATTCCGGAGGATGACCCGAGAAATCCGGGCGTAATCGCGGATAATGTCGGCGACAACGTGGGCGACTGCGCCGGCATGGCTGCCGATCTTTTTGAAACCTACGCGGTTACCCTCTCCGCCGCCATGCTTCTGGGCGCGGCAGCAGATACGGGCGAGGGCGGAAATATAATCGTGCCTCTCGTTTTGGGCGGGCTTGCGATTGTCGCGTCTTTAATCGGATCTTTCTTTGTCCGTCTCGGCAAATCAGAAAATATAATGGGCGCTCTTTATAAAGGCCTGGCCGCGTCAGTTATCGCTTCTATCTTCCTCTTTTATTGGGGATTGAATTATCTCGGGCTTCCAAACGCTTCCGCTATTTTCTCTAGCGCCCTTATCGGGCTGGCAGTCACGGTGCTCATGGTCGTGGCGACCGATTACTACACTTCAAAAAAATACCGGCCGGTGAAGTCCATTGCCGAGGCGTCGCGTTCCGGACACGGCACAAACGTGATCATGGGCCTTGCCGTAGGGCAAGAATCAACGCTTGTACCCGTGCTTATTATTGCCGCTGGAATTTTTGCAAGCTACTGGCTCTCCGGGCTTCTGGGGATCGCGGCCGCGGCAGTGGCAATGCTTTCGGTCGCGGGTATAATTGTCGCTATTGATTCATTCGGACCGATCACCGACAACGCCGGCGGCATTGCCGAGATGACCAATCAACCGGAAAATGTGCGGAAAATAACCGACGCGCTTGACGCGGTCGGCAACACCACTAAAGCGGTGACTAAAGGATACGCGATCGGCTCTGCCGCCTTGGCCGCGCTCGTGCTTTTTGCCGGATACACCGAAGAGCTTCTCTCGGCCGCAAAAAGCGCGACTTTTGAACTGCAAAACCCGATGGTCTTGATCGGCCTTTTTCTCGGAGGCGCGGTTCCCTACATTTTTTCTTCTTTAGCGATGCGCGCGGTGGGACAGGCGGCCGGATCGGTGGTAGAGGAAGTACGCAGACAATTCCGCGAAATCCCGGGCATCATGAGCGGCGAGGCGAAACCCGACTATGGACGCTGTGTTGATATCGTAACCAGGGCCGCTTTACGCAAAATGATTGTCCCGGCTTTAATACCGATTGTCTCGGTGGTTATGGTCGGATTCGCGCTCGGCGCCGAGGCATTAGGAGGATTTCTTATGGGCACGATTGTCTCCGGACTCTTTCTTGCGATCGCTATGACCACAGGAGGCGCGGCTTGGGACAACGCCAAAAAATATATCGAAGCGGCTCCGACAGGGGGCGGATTCGGCAAAGGATCGGATGCTCATAAAGCTGCGATAACCGGAGATACGGTAGGCGACCCTTATAAAGACACTGCTGGCCCAGCTATTAATCCTCTTATTAAAGTCATAAACATAGTAGCCCTGCTTATAGTGCCCTTCCTTTAAAGGATCTGGGGGCGCATTGAAGAAAAAACCGCTCGGCAACCGAGTGGTTTTTTCTTGTTTATAAATATCGCTTCCGCCAGTTTCCATAAAGATATAAAATTAAATCAGCATACTCGGAGCCGCTTTCGGCTTCGGTCAAACGGCGGAGAGGAGGTGATCCGGTGCATAGGACACTTAATCGGTGCCGGAGCCCGGCATCGAAGGAGGGATCCAGCCGCAATCACCTCTAGCTGCAAACGCGCGGACGGATAGACCTGGCGCCTCCGGGGGCTGGTTCGTCCGGCTTTCCCTCGCCTCGCCCGCGATTCACCTGCGGGCGAGGCGAACTATTTTACGTTTTGCTATTTGCGCTTCGCGCTCGGCGATTTGCTATAATATACCCGTGCTCGTATTGCTTTACGGCCCGGACGCGTACCGCCGCGGCCAAAAACTGAAAGGACTCGTCGCCGATTACGGCAAAAAACATTCGGCTCTTTCGGTTGCCAGTTTTGATCTGACAGAAACCGGCAAATTAGATGAATTGAAGGCTTTTACCGAGAACCAATCTCTTTTCGACAAAACCAAGCTCGGCATAGTGCGCCATCCCGAAGAAGGCGGCAAAGACGCGATTGGGCTTTATAAAAGCCTGCTGGAGGATAAAACAACCACGTTTATTCTCATCTCCGACAAGAAACCGACTAAAAATTTTGATTTCCTTTTGAAAAACCCCGTTCTTGCCCAGGAATTCGAAGCGCTTAAGGGAGCGCAGCTCAGCGCCTTCATTAAAAAAGAGGCGACTGCAAGGGGCGCCGAGCTTCCCGCGCCGTACTTACCGATTCTTGCCGCCGCCTACGGCTCCGACACCTGGGCGATCGTAAACGAACTCGAAAAAATTTCCCTGGGCGGCGCGCTTGAAGCCGGATTCGCGATGCCGGACTTCTTCCCGCTCGTCCAGCGCGTCAAAAGCCGCTCGGAGGCAACGTACAGATTGCCTGCCTTAACCTGTCTTTTGGAAAAAGAGGAGCCGGCCGCGGTTTTCAACGTAACCGCTTCGGTCGCCGATCCGGAAATGAAAATAAGAATGGCCGACTACGACGTACTCGTAAAATCCGGGAAGCTGGAATACGAAGAAGCGCTGCTTGATTTAGTAATCAGCAATTGATCACTTGCCGCCTCCGGCTAACAATTTAGAAAGACCCGACTTAAGCCGCGCGGCCCTGTTTCTATGAATCACGTGCGCCTTTGCCGCTTTATCCAGCGCTTTCTGGGCTTCCACGAATGATTCTCGGGTCGGTTTTTTATTAAAATTCTTTATGGCTTCTTTTAGCGCTTTTGCCTTGGCTATATTCAGGGCGCGGCGGCGCTTGCTCTGGCGCAAGGCTTTCTTGGCCGATTGAGTTATGGGCATATCAAAAGAATCTAATTTCTCCGCCGAAGGCGGATACGCCTCTGGCGGACAATTACCAATTTCTAATTTCTAAACGGATAAATTAAGTTTATGATAAGTTCAGGAAGAACGCAAGGGTTCGCATTAGATACCTGCAACTGTTACCCAGACAGGAGCGGTTAGATAGTAATTCCT
>CAYJCQ010000047.1:0-5974 GCA_964368725.1 uncultured Candidatus Saccharibacteria bacterium | reverse complement strand
TTCTTGCCTTTTTTCGGCCTGTCAACAAAGTTTTTGTTCTGGAAGAATCTTTTGACGCAAACCACGCAATCCTCAAGCGGATCAATCTGGTCCTACGTGTTTATGAGTATATTCGCAGCTGCGGCTTTTTTGGTGGTAACCGTCCTTTGCGCAAAGTCCAGTCCGCCATCGGATTGCCCTTTGCAGTGAATCGCTGGTGTATTCATCGCAGTTGTATTGATTGGATATCTGATTTCCAAAAGAGCCAAGATTTCTAGTCCAACGAAAGGAGGGTAGCCATGGGAATCATTGCGGCATTCGCTTCTGGCGCGGTACTCGGACTGGGACTCGCGGCAATCGTCCCGTTGGCGAAACAAGCACTCTTCGATCTTTTCGGAATCGGCAAATCAATCGCGCCGACCGAAATCTTCGTTGAGTACACGCCTTATCTTGTGTTTGGATTTTTCGTCTCGCTTGGTATCGCAGGGATTCTCAATTCGTTTGTGCCCCAAACAAATACGGCGGCTGTGTGTTCTTTCCTGGCGCTGGTAACGGTGAATGTCGTTGCGTCGATCCGCTTGAAAAAGTTTCTTGCCGTCAAGGCAATGCCGACTATGTCGTCCCAGTAAGTTCCCGTAGAGCCCCCATCCGAAGACCTTCGGATGGGCCGTCAAGGGCTCTTTTTTATTTTCGTATTTTCAAGTTTTCACTTAGTCCAACATCCATCATTAGTACAATCATTAGCGATCGCTAATGATTGTACTGATATGGCGTAAGCTTCCGGATTTCGTAATAGCCAATATTTCTATATAGGAAAGCAAGTGTAGTTTAGCAAGATCGTTTATAAATTCTTCAGGGAGTTTAGAACGGCCAATCCAAACGCTTTTCTGGAGCATTTTAAATCCAAGCGCATTTAGGGCGCGACGCAACCATTCCCTTTTGCGCTTTTCCTTTTCAGGGATATCAAAGACGATAATTTTCAATTCTTTTGAATCATCTTTTTGATAGCGAGTTGACGGAAGCGGATTCTTGAGTCGTTCTATAATTTTTGCCCACCTTTCTTTACCTTTTGTAGTAGCCCGCCAGCGGCCATTTTTCTTTTTCTCAATCAATCCGTCACGCTTAAGCCACGAAATTATATTATACAGACGATGTAATTCTTCCTCCTCTGGATTATTTGTATTAATCCTTCGAAAAATACTGTGCTTAGGTTCGTATGGTTTTACCGGCAAGCCGCGCATTCGTCTATAAGTTTCATGGTAATCCGGAATAACCCAATCAATAATCTCCGCGGTAGTGGCGGCTGCCGTTATCAGTCCATCCAAAATTTTGAATATTTTAGACACAGTGGCGCTCTTTTTCATATTCGTCTTCAATGGTTTTTTATCTTCTTTGCTTTAATTATAGTACAATTACTTGCGATCGCAAATCATTGTACTAATTTATGGGTTTATACGGTTTACAAAAACTTTCAAAAACTATACAATCTCCTTAGTTCGTAGCACACCGACAAACGAACATAGGCCAGCAAACACAAAGGGAGACAGGCCTTGAACCGTCCTTTTTACGCAGACGCACTTGGTTTTCTCGGGTTTCCAGGAAAGCCAATCGTTGTTCCGGCCGGACTGGAACTCGATCTCGTCCACATGACCGCGGCGCCGCCGTGGTGCAGGAATATGGACGAAACGCTCGCAGCGATAGAAAAATTCAAGGAACAGATTGCGGCCTGTCCCCAACTGCAGATCGTGACGAACGGAGCAGAAATCCAGCCGGTGGTCGATGCCGGCAAGACCGCGGTCGTGCTTGGCCTCCAGCACACGCCGGAAGACGCGAGCTTCGACTGGCCAAAAAAGCTCCGGGCGGCCGGTATCCGCGTCTTAGCTCTCGCCTACCAGAGGAAAGGCAGGTTCGGGAGCGGCTGGGCGAACGCCGAATTACCGCTCACCCTCCACGGCATCGACATACTGAACGGCATGAAGGACGAACGCCTTATCCTCGACGTTTCCCATGCAGGCCATGCGACCGCACGCGAAGCCCTCCTGTACGCAAAGACTTTCGCGATTCCGGTTATGGCATCGCACGGCGGCTGTTACCGCGCATTTCCCCACATGCGGAACCTGCCCGACGACGTGCTCCGCAGCGTGGCGGAGTTAGGAGGAATCGTGGGCATCTTCACGATTACCTTCTGCCTCAATGCCGAGAACAATACGCTTCTGCCGTTCGTGCTACATCTACGTCACGCAATCGGCGTCTGCGGTGAAAGCTCGGTATGCGTGGGCGGAGACGGCCCTTATGTCGCTCCGATCACGGAAGCAACAATTCACGCCGAGTACGATCGGCTTTCGGGCAAACTGAGCAGCAACGTCTACAACGCCAGTTTTCCGGATCACCCGCTCGAGTGCTTCGCCCCCAACCGGATGCAGGTAGTCGAGACGGCAACGGAAACCTACGGAATCCAGCCGGGAGCTATACCCGGAGTACTGGGCAAGAACCTGCGTTTGTTCTTTGAACGCGCGCTCGCCTGAAACACGCCAAAACGCGAAAGCCGGATTGGTTGCGCACCGATGCCGGCTTTTTTTACCCTTCATCCCAAATTAATCTAATTTTATTTCTTTTGTGCTGAAGTTTGAAATTCGGACATTATCGGCTTCTTGTCTGCGTCTAATAGAGGACGATCTGCTTCACCGGCGCGAAACTCAAACTTTTCGTCGCCGCTTGAAATATGAAGCATAGCAACATACTTTTTGCCCGGTTCGGTGGAGCGCAAAAGATTAACCTCGAATTTTTCATAATTCCCCACCGGGAATTTCTGCGCGCCCAGTATCCAGCCCGGACCGGTCGGTAAGACGTCGTGAATCGCTATCCATACTTCTTTAGTAAGCGCAAGTTTATCAATAACGACTTTATTGCCTGCCGTCTGATTTTTTACGGCAACGCTGTTTTCCGAGGCGGACATTTTTTCGTCGCCGGTTACGATATTTATCTTTGTGTCCTCGTCAATACCAATCATCTCTTCAACGCCGCTCTTAGATACGCTCGCCAGTCCGGCGTCATTTACCGTGCCCCGGCCGACCACAAATCCGACCGCGGCGGCAACGACGACCATGGCGACCGTAGGCCAATAATTACCGGCTCTGCCTGAAGTATTTTGATTTTGTGTATCCATTTTTTTAGTGTTTTTTAATGCGCTTAAATTTCGACCTCTTGATAAGTATACGATAATTCAGTTGCGCGATTTCCGCAAGCTGTTTCCGTCAAATGTGGCTCTTGTGCTCCGACATAACCTGCCAACAAAAAATTTGACAAAAAATATGATTCTTTGGTACCCTACTATCAGATCATCGACAACCTGCGTTGGGTTGTCATGGAAGGAGGAATTGGCTTATTCCGAAAGGAGCTTTCCGATGAGGAAACTCTTGTCGATTGTGTTCTTGTGCGCCGGGCTGCTTGTCGCGCTCAATTCCGCCGTTTTTGCCGGCGAGGGAAAGACGGGCGGAACGTCCGAGGGTGGCAACATCCCTGTGAAGCACTGCAAGACCAAGCTCGCGGCAGATCCGGGGGAGACGATCGGTATTCCCGGGAATCCGGGGGCTTCGATCACGAACAACGGCACCACGCGAGTGAAGCTCGGGAGCGCCTGCGACGGTTGCCCTGGAACCGAATGGAGTCATCCGGCTCACTCGGACATCAACGTCCCGAGCGGTTCATCGGTGACTTTGAACGGGCTTGGTCCCAACGACCATGTGATCGTGAACAGCAATTCTACGGTTACGATCGAGGGCGGGCCCCTGGGTAGCATTGAATTCAACGGCACCAACATCACCATGATCGTGGACGCTTTCGGCGGCGGTACCGTAACCGTGAAGACTTCGACATCTTCAGGAAGCATCACTGGTTCGAACACTCCGGAACCAACGCCTTCGCTCAACATCAACCTCAACGGTTCTTCGGTCCTGGCCAATGCCCTGACAGGCAACATCAAGATCTACAACCTATAGAAGGAGGCGGAACATGAAGTACGTTCTGCCGTTTGTCCTCATCTTTTTAGTGACCGCGTTCGTCTTTTTCCAGGTCGGTTCTCGTTACACAGAACCGGTTCAGGAAACACCGGGCAACGAAGTGACTGTCGCGGTCGGAGAGGTTCCGGCGGCAACCATCAACGTGAATACGGAGGTCAGCGTTGTTCGTCGTAAGCCCGTGTCGGAGGCCGACTGCGCGGAACTTCGAGCGGAACTCGAAGAACTCCGATGCAAGCTTGAAGACGCGGGACGCGAAAACGAGTCGCTGCGAGTCGCTCTTGCGGCAGCTCAATGGGAACGGGATTCGCTCCGGTTCTTCGTAAGCGATCCGAAGCTCTTCACTTTCATCGCCGATCCGGAACTCCGAGGGTTGACGGATGACGATATCGAAATCGTCGCCGAACTTGTCCAGACGCTGGGGTTTGTCCCGGCGCCATGGGAAGCCAAGGAATATCTTGGAGCGTGGGGAACGAACGACTCTGCGTTCGCGGCGTGGAATGAAGAATTCCTCGCGCTGGAAGGCGGCTTCCAAAACCCCAACTGGCCTCTACTTGAAGCTAAGCGGGACGAAATCTACGCCCGCTACAAGACAGAAGTCGAACGCATCTGGCACGATCCGGTGATCGTGCAAACGCTCTTTCCGGAATAGACGATTTTGTCCGGCTCCTAGGCCGGACAACTGGGCGACCGCAGCACAGCTTGCGCGGCCGCCCTTTAAAATTTTTAGAAAAAAGCTTCAGAAGTTATACACTTATTGTGTTTGCGGTCTTATATATTGTTTTGATATACTTTTATTAATGAAGAACGCATCAGAGAATTGTTCTTTGTGCGAGCTGGGATTTTTAATTCTCTTCTTTTTGATAATTTTTGGAGTGCTTTTTTTGAGAGCCGCCCCGGTTTTGGCGCAAACGCGCTGTCATCCTGGTCAAAACGGCGAAATGCCCTCTGCTCCATGTGTACCTCCGCCTCTTCCAAAATCAGGCCCCCCTTTTGATATTTCCAACGACGGACCTTATAGCCGTTTGAATGTCACAACGCGCGGCGCCGTAGGGCTATCGCAAGGCCTTCCTCCAACTGTTGAAACGCGCAGTGAGGGCTATGTTACACGAACTATAAAACTTTCCATTCCCGAAGGGCGCGCCAAACTCACTCCCAACCTTGATATCTATATTACAAGCGGCGGAATCGGCGGCGCCTCACGCTCAACTTTGAATCCTGGCGGCAAAATCAGCCGTTCGTTGAAGGACGGCTTTTTGAAATACGGCAACCCTATCACTTCAAAGGATGCTTATGACTTAGATATCGGTGCGGCGCAATATGAGATGAAAAATTATCCGGGCGGCCCGATTGATTCTTCGTGCGCCGGGCAGAATTTCCGAACCAAGCAGGAAACTCATATGGATATCTGTTTTGATTATGGAAAAAATCTTTGGAAGGCCGTGGATGCGAACGGCAAAACATATCTCTACGATCTTCCGGTGGTCGCGCCCGGGAGGAATTCCCAAAACCCGGCCGACGACACGGCGGAATGGCTGCTTACGGAGTTGCGTGATGATCGGGGCAACTACATTGAATACGATTACACGATTAAACAAATTACTACCGCAATCGGCCCTTATAAGCCAGTTGAAGTAAGTATGGAGGGTATTTGGTACACGCTGTTTAAAGATCCCAAAACGCAGCAGATAGATAAGCAATTAAAAAGCTATCATGCGCGTATTGTTCACGAGCCAAGCGTCTCACCTACAGTAAATTTAACAGCCGGTTATCCAAAACAGGACACCAAACGTATAAGAAGTATTGAAGTGCGTGCCGGAAATACGCCGCTCGTCTTAAATGCGGGCGTACCTGACGGGCAGCTTATCTGGACATATCAGGTGAATTACGACGCGTCGTCGGATTTAATCGTGCGCGTGGACAGAATCGCTCCCGACGGCACGATTTTCCCGCAGGCGGTCAGTTTTACCTACGAACCG
>CAYJCQ010000046.1:0-6002 GCA_964368725.1 uncultured Candidatus Saccharibacteria bacterium | reverse complement strand
TTTTCAAGATGCTCAAAAATCTCCCAATCAGTCACCGCATCAATACTGCCTTCTTAAAACTTAAACCTATTAAAACTCTCGTCCAATACTTGAAAGTCCTTAAGGGCTGACCTAAACTGTTGGGCTATGTAGTCGTCTATGTCGCAGGCGTATAAATTCTTATACCCTTTCTCGTAGATTACCTGCAGAAAAGCGCCCGAACCAGCTCCGAAGTCCAAAATTTTGGCGTTTTTATCATTCAAGTTCCCCTCAAAAATTGAAATATTCCTGCCCTTAAGAGCTAAAAGTCTTCTGTCCGGCCTCACCTCAAATTTCGCCTTCACTCTCTCCTTTTTTTTCAATATTTCCTCGGGAGTAAGATATTCCATGGTTTAAAACAAATTTATCTCAAAGGCGGCTGATTATCAATTTCGCCAGCCGTTCTCCTGATTTGCCATCAAGCTTAAAACAGCGTTCGTTAATAATCGCATTTCTTCCCTTCTCGTCCAAAGATGGATTTTCTAAATAATCAATAACAAACGCGCGTAACTCGTCCGGGGTTTTCGCGAGAAGAACTCCGCCCATCTTAAGAAGCTCTTTTTGATGGTTATAGTCATAGTAGCGAGCCAAACTATCCCAATATGGTCTGGGGGCGCCGTCAAAACCGACAAAGACAACCGGCTTTTTAAAAGCCACAGCGTCAATCGCCAAGGTTGATGCGAAAGCCACTACGACATTGCTGTGATAAAGAAGGTCGGCCAGGTGGCGATCACCCTCCCTGGATATATCCGCATTCACAAAATCCCCGGCTGAACCCGGGACGTCAACCGCTATCTTACCCGCCTGTGCGCCAAAACGGCCAATATTTGCGACCCCGACGAGCGGCATGCGGATTACGATTTGAGCGTCAATGCCGCACAAAACTTCCAAAACTTTAGGCGTGATTGGATCGTTGCCGGCATAGAGATCAGCGGGCGGGGCGAAAAAGATAAGTTTTTTGGCCGGATCCAGATTTAACCAGACAAAAAACTTTGTGCGCTCAATCCGAGATTCAGTAACATAATAATCGTAATGAGGAATGCCCACTACATGGATGCGCTCCGCAGGTATATCGTTGTATCTAATAGCCTCGTCCTTAACCGATTCGGCATTCACAATAAGCTCGTCGGGGATTACGCGATTCAGTCCTTTGCTTGTAATGTTATCCCAGGAACGTACCATACCGACAAGAGGCACGTGGAGTCGTTTCGCTTCACGCATAAGATCAACATCGTTCGGCTCAAACACATCGGTTGAGAAAACCAAATTCGGCTGGTACTTTAAAAAAAGATCACTAAAGCGGTCGGCTGGGAGCGTATGATTTTCAAGCCACCGAAAGAATATCCGGACTAGACGGAAATGTCCTAATTTTGAGAGTAGCCAGTAGACTGGAGCGGAAAAATATTTTTTGTCTCTCTTGATATTGATCAACCGGTGAATCCTCCAGGTATTGGTGTCTGAGAGATTGTGAAAAATGACGGTAAAAACGCGTTCCAAGCGAGACGGCTTTTTTAAAGGCACGCCTTCAATAATCACGTTCTCGCCGCCGAATTCCTGCTTATGCCGTTCTTGCTTCTTTTCGGGTGTTAGAATGACTATCCGTACATTGCTCCTTTTTCTCAATAATTTCAGAAATTCAGTCGCCAGAATGTTTCTCGCGATAAAACCGAAAAAGCTGGTTATAAAAATTGTTTTCATCCCCTACATAGCTTACACCTCCAAGCTGTTGCGTAGTCGTTCTTTGAGCCTACGCAAACCTTGTTTATGTAACTTTAATGCTTTTTCTCGACCGTAAGCATCTTCCTTTGAAACATAAGCCTCGAAATATATCAACTTCCAGGGACTGTATTTCTTAGTGTGATATGATCTATTTTGATTATGCATAAATATGCGTTGCACTAGATTCGAAGTGCAACCTATATAAAGACTGTTATTCTTTAATGATTTCAGTATATAAACGTAATGCATAATCAAAAGCAGTGTAAGTTATGTGGGGGATTCATTTTTTTCTAAATACGCTAAGTAGTTGCCGCCATGATTTGCGCACTAGTTCATAATCAGTCTTATCAAATCTAAACAACTCCCTTGCCTGTAATTTAAAATCCGGATAACGCTCAATTAGTTTCCGATACAGGAACGGAGTACGTTCCCAATAGACGGCATTATAGACAACTCCGGCCCCTAATACTCCTAATAGCGGGAGAAAGATTACCGCGGCAACCGGAACTACTAGGGCTTCGCGCACGATGCGCAAAGCCAAAATCTTATATTCCTGAAGCACGGTAAGGGTCGGCTTCAAAACTTTATAAACGCCGTAGAGCGGGAAAGCCAAAAGCATCACCGAAAGCACGGGCAAAGCCAGTCCGTACTTCGGGAAAATCCAGAGCACTAGCGGCGGCAGAACCAGTAAACCGCCAATCATAAAAATCACGCCCAGCCAAAACATGTATTTAACCGACCGCTTGAAAATAAAAGCGATTTCTTCGCGAATACCCGCTTTCATCAACAAAATAGTTGAGATACCAGCCATCGGCATTAGATTCTCCGCAAAAGCGACAATATTCACCGCCAAAGAATAATAAGCAACTCCTTCGGTATTGGTAAAAAACTTTACGAACCAAGGCATGGCATTTTTGGTAACGCGGGAAAAAGCGTAACGAATCGTCACCCATTTACCGTGGATTTTAAAAAGATTCCAGAAAAGAGGCTGCTTGACCGCTCGAACCGCGCCGGCATGGTGTCGATAGACTTTCGCGAAAACAAGAATCGTAATCGCGCCTACCGAGAGCACTTCAGCGGCTACATGAGCGATAACAATAGCTAAAATGTTAAGATCGCCCAACAATAATACGCCGATAATCATCAATAGCTTGGCAGTTTCCCGGATAGCTGGAAAACTCCAGTGGGAAAAATTCATTACCGATTTCAAAAACCCCGCCTCAATAATAAAGATTGCCCGGGCTAGAAGTAAGGTACTCACAATCTTTACAAACAAAGCCACATTTTGGCCGTAAATCAAGGCAATGATTTCCGATCCGCCGAAGACTGCCGCTACCATCAATATGGCAATTCCAATCTTAAAAACAGCATTTTCCCAAAACAAACGCTTGGCAAAATCCGGCTTTTGCGCGTTCCAATAACGGCGCATATCAACGGTTACCATCCCGTCAAAAATATCAAGATTCAAACTGTCCAAAATCGCGATAAAAGCGAGCAGCAGCTGAAAGAGACCAAATTCAAAGACGCTTAAATAGGTGATGGTAATGTAGGAATTAACAAGACCGATTACATTAGCCAGAGTATCATACGTCCTTTTAGCAGTTTCGCCCTTAAAAAATAATCGGGAAACAGATTCTTTTGGCTCAAGGCCGGGAGATGTCATAAATGGGTATTTTTAATTGCTTGGCTTAATTTTTCCGTGAGGCCGCTCAAAGAATGATTATGAGTTATCAAACTGCGCAGCTCCTGACTTATGTTTACCCGCTCGGCAGTTCCCAGCGATAAAAATCCCCTAATCTTTCTAGCTAAATCTTCTGCACTTTTTTCCTCGAACATCAGTTGCTCCTTCAAAGCATCGGTAAAAATTGTGAGAAAGGCCCTATTACTTACTATAACCGTGAGGCCGCAAGCCATCGCCTCCAAAGTGGTTTTATCGAAACTTCCGGTATCTGTAAGATTAACAAACAAATCGTGAGTCCGGTATATATCCGGTGTTTCGCCGTGGGCAACTGCGGCGCGGAATGAAACGCGGTTTGATATATTCAAATCCTTAATCATTCTTTTAATGCCTTCAAAATATTGATATTTAATTTCTTTGCCCGGCGTGGGAGACCCGACAACCGTCAATGAAATATCGGGGTTTGTTTTAAGGACTGCGGCGAAGGCCTCCAATAAAACCTCAAGATGCTTAACCGGCGCAATCCTGCCCAAGAAAAGGATTCTAAAATTCCTGATTCCTGATTCCTGATTCCTGATTCCTGACGGTTTGAACCGGCTGGTATCTATCCCCTGCTGTAATACCAGCAGTTTTTTGCTCTCAAACGGATACGCAAGCCGCGTTGAGGTTACTATGCGGTTGGCCAGGAACGCGGCAATGCGAAGCTTGAATGTGCCTAAGTAATGGGCGTACCAGAAAATAAGGCGTTTATCCAATATTTTCCACAAGAAACCGCCTAATATTACATATTCCGGGTTCATATGGACAAAAACCGCGTCATAGCCATTACGCAGTTGCCAAATATATTTATAGAAATTGACGGCGTATATTAATCGTTTGATTATTTGCGGCTCGTTATCTGATACTCTCTCTTTGCCTAAAGAATAAACTTTAACGTTCTCCGGCAACGCAACCTTGCCTTTGTATAAGCAAATTACCGCGATTGACTGGAGGCGCTCGGCCAACCGATTAATCCACTCGTGGTAGACGCCCAAGAGATCGTCGTCTAAATCGACTTTCTGCGTGATAAAAAGCAGGCGCGGCATACGGCGCGCATCCATAAGACACTTATCCCATCCGGCGCGGATTCCTTGAAGATACTCTTTGTAAGCCGGCCATCTTTCAAAAATACGTTTTTCTAATTCCAAAAGTTCTTCCCGAAGCGATTGATCTTCAATGACGTCAATTAACGCGCCGCCAAGCGCTTCCGCGTCTCCGCCCGGAACCACTTTGCCGATCGCAACGCCTACGTCAGTCATAACCACTGGCAAACCGGCGGCTGCTGCCTCAATAGCGGTTCTTCCATAACCTTCGTAGCGCGAAGTTAAAAGATATATGTCAGCCGCTTTATAATACGGCACTAAATTGTCCGTCCAAGGTTCAATAATCACATTTTTCTCCAGCCCATAATTCCCGATTCGTAATTCAATATTCTCCTTTTCCGGTCCGCTGCCGACAATGAGAAGAAGCGCGCGAGGACGCTCTTTGACGACTAATTTGAACGCCCTAAGCGCGAGCGCGATGTTTTTTTCTCGCGTCAGGCGCGAGACCATTAGGACTATTTTTTCGTAACCGGCGTATCTCTGCCGAAACTCCGCGACGGACGGCATTTGCCTGATTTTTTGGATATCAACAAAAATCGGCAGAACAGCAATTTTATTAACCAATGACTTATAACTGATGACTAACGACTTTTTAATCCTTTCGCTCACAACACGAATGCTGTTGGCTTTTGTAATTAAAAGCTTTGCAAGTAAAACCCGAATTTTGTTTTTGAATGATTCACGCCAAAAATAAGGGCTTAGAAAATCAGTATGAATCTGAATTTGCAGGGACAAACCAAACTTTTTTTTCAAGAGATAGCCCGCCAAACCGATTTCAAAGGGATCCTGCGCGGTTATCACCGAATCATGGATTGCGAATTTAGAATTATGGATAATTTTTCTGCCAATCCGGTAAAAGTCAAAAAAATATAACGGCTTAAGCCAAGTATTTGTCGGATAAACTTGAATATTTCCGAATTTTTGATTTTTGATCTTTGGTTTTTGGTTTTTAACAATGATGTGCAGCTCCTCCGCCAAACTGCCGTAATCAATCATGCGCCGCCTCGCTTCCGAGCCGGCCTCAAGAATCCTTTGATCAGCAGATAACATTAATATTCTCATTTTCGCAATGATTCAATGACGCCTAATAATTTATTGGTTGTTTCTTCAATGGAAAACTGTTCTGCTCTGCCGCGCGCCGCATCAATAATCTTGGAACGGAACGCTAAATCACAATCTAAGAGTTGAATGGCCGCCTTGATCGCCTGCTTGTCGCCCGGCCTGACTAAAATCCCCTCCTTGCCGTCTTCAATGATTTCTTCCAAATTGCCTATCTTCGTGGCAATGACCGGTATGCCAACGCTCATTGCCTCAACAACTTGAAAAGAAAAACTCTCAAAAGAAGTATTCAAAACAAAGACCCGCGCTCCGGCCAAATAATCCGCAAGCCTGGTACGGGAAACAATCCCCGCTAATTCAACTCGGCCGTCTAGCCCAAAATTCTT